>JALUUP010000063.1 GCA_027021285.1 Bacteroidota bacterium
CACGTCCGGCACATCGTTTTCCGCGCTCACGAACGGCGCCGCGATCTCCGCCAGGTCGAGGCGCGGATCATCCTGCTCGTGAATACGACGCGCCAGAGGTTCAAGCCCGCGTTCCACGGCGATGGTGGCGCGCGTGCGTCGCCTGGGGCGAAACGGGAGATACAGGTCCTCCAACTCCGTCCGGATGCGACACGATTCGATACGCTCTTTCAATTCCGCGCTTAATTTTCCCTGCGTCTCAATGGACTGAAGGATCGTTTTTTTCCGGGCTTCCAGGTCCTGGTAATACCGGTACCGGTTCTCCAGCGCGCGTAACTTCGTTTCATCCAACTCGCCCGTCCGTTCCTTGCGGTAGCGGGCCATGAACGGAATCGTCGCTCCTTCCTCCAGCATGTCGATGACATTGGCAACCTGCCAGGCCGCAAGCTGAAGCTCTTCCGCAAGCACGTTGATAATATCAAGGGACACGATCGTTACTCCATGATGACACCATTCCAGCGAACGTCGTGATGCCGGCCATGCCGCCACCGAATACCTTCGCCCATGAAACCTACCGTCTGCCGCTTCCCCATGCAAACAATGTTTTCTGAAAGACCACGGTGTCGTACCTTGATATCGATGGAAAACCGGAAACAGCATTCTCGTCTCATCTCGCTTGTGCTTCCAGCCGTTATTGCTTTCATCGCTCTCGGCGGGTGCAGCCAGGTACGGAGCATCTTCGCGCCCGGGCAACACGCGGAACAAATCGCGGACTCGAGCAAACAAGCGCTCCCGCCGCGCGCCGCCGTGGCCGAACCGACGACGACCGCACCGTCACGCATCATCACTTCGCCCTGGGTGGACAGCGTTATCGCCACACTCGATCTCCGTCAAATCGCCGCCCAGTGCGTGATGCCGTTTACCTACTCGTCATCGGACTCGATACGGCTCAACCAGCTCCGCGACCTGCTGGACACCGTGAACGTCGGCGGATTCCTCATTTCCCGCGGAGACCCGGAAGGCGCGCGGGTCATGATCGATTCGCTGCAGGCATGGAGCCGGACGCCGCTGCTCATCGCCGCCGATTTCGAATACGGCCCCGGCATGAGGCTGAAAGGAGCAACCTGCTATCCCAGCGCCATGGCTCTTGGCGCGACCGGCGACGCCACGCTCGCTTACAGGGTTGGCCGCGCCATCGCGGAGGAATCGATCCTGATCGGCGTCAACCAGAACTTCGCCCCCGTGGCGGACGTGAACAACAACCCGGACAATCCCATCATCAACACGCGTTCCTTCGGGGGCGACGCGCAACTGGTGGGCCGGCTGGCTTCTTCGTTCGCGCGCGGTCTCCAGGAGGGAGGCATGCTCGCCACGGTGAAGCACTTTCCCGGTCACGGCGACACAGACGTCGATTCGCACCTGGGACTGCCCGTGCTGCCGTTCTCCCGCGCCCGCATCGACTCGCTGGAACTGCGGGCGTTCCGCCAGGCCATCAGGGAAAACGTATCGGGGGTCATGCTTGCCCACATCGCGATACCGTCCATCACCGGACCGGGCACACCCGCCACTCTGTCGCGGGTCGTGATCGACAGCATACTGCGCGGCCGGGAGCATTTCCATGGCCTTGTCGTCACCGACGCCCTGAACATGAAAGCCGTGACAAGAGCCGTTCCCTCAGGTGAGATTGCAGTGCTGGCTCTCCAAGCGGGAGCGGACCTTCTCCTCATGCCGCGGGATGCCGCGGAAGCCGTGTCTTCGCTCGTACGCGCGGTCCGGGAAGGTCGCGTGGACTCGGCGCGACTGGCAGAATCGGCGAGAAGGATTCTCCATGCAAAGGAATGGGTTTTGAAGAACACCAGCCGTGATTCGACGCGGAACGAAGATTCCGCCCGGGCGGAATGGAACCGTCTCGCGCGTGAAACCGCCGCAAGGTCCATCACCCTGGTTCGCAACGGCAACGCTGTTCTACCCCTCTCCCCGGAACCGAAGCGGCGCGTATTCATCGCGTCCCTCCTGCGCAACACCGACGCCGAACCCGCTGAGGAGTTCGTCTCTTACCTGGAAGAAAGAGGAGCGGGTGTCGTCGAGCACTTCATCGCGGAGCGCAAGATCAGGAAGCGTGTCATTCGTCGCGCCCAGGTCCGTGCCAGGCGCGCCGACGTCATTTTCATCAATGCGTACGTGAAGATTAGCAGCGGTGGGAGCGGACTCGACCTGACCGAACCCCAGCAGGCCCTCGTCGATTCCCTTTCCTCCCTCGAGGCGCCCATCGTTTTCATCTCGTTTGGGAGCCCGTACGTCCTGCGTTCATGCCCTGACGCCGACGCATTGTTGTGCGCGTACTCGGAGTGCTCTTCATCGCTCGAGGCCGCGGCCGACGCCGTGACGGGGACAACGTCCCCGTTGGGAAAACTCCCCGTGGACATCCCCGGCGTGGCGGCAGCCGGCACCGGCTTGACGTATCCAACCGCCGGCGGCGACCTTCTCGCCTCGCTCAGCGTAAACGATTCCGGCGGAGAGCGGAACCCGTTCTCGCGCGTGGACCGACTGATCGAGCGCCAGATTCGGGACCGGGCTTTCCCCGGGGCGGTTCTCTTGGTGGGAATGGGCGACAGCATCTTCCATCACCGAGCGTATGGAAAATTCACGTATGATTCCGACGCGCCTTTCGTCACCACGGAAACCATGTTCGACCTCGCCTCGGTGTCGAAAGTGATCGCCACTACGTCGTGCGCCATGCGCCTCGTACAGGAGGGAAAGCTCCACCTCGACTCGACCGTGGCTTCGTATCTTCACGAGTTCGCTGCCAACAGGAAAGCGGGCGTCACGATCCGCAACCTGCTCCTGCACAACAGCGGTCTGCCTGCCTTCCGCACGTATTACAAGTTCATCGATTCCGCCGACGCGCTGATCGATACCATTCTTCACGAACCACTGGAATACCCGCCGGGAACGAAAACCGTGTACAGCGACCTGGGGTTGATTACCCTCGGCAAGGTCATTGAAAAGATCACCGGCATGGGACTGGATGAATACGCTGCGGCCACGTTCTTCCGGCCGCTGGGCATGACCCACACGATGTACGCGCCGCCGGATTCGTTGCATTCGCTGTGCGCCCCCACGGAAATGGACAATTACTGGCGTCATCGCCTCGTCCAGGGTACCGTACACGACGAGAACGCCGCCCTGCTGAACGGCGTGGCCGGACACGCCGGGCTCTTTTCCACTGCCGATGACTTGTCTCGTTTCGTGCGGATGCTCCTTCACGGCGGAACATTCGAAGGGAAACGCTACCTGGACAGCGCGCTCATCGCCGAATGGACGCGGCGGCAATCCCCCGCCAGCTCGAGGGGAATCGGCTGGGACACAAAATCCGCGCACGGGTCGTCGGCCGGGAAATACTTCTCGGCGAATTCGTTCGGGCACACCGGGTTCACCGGCACCTCTATTTGGATCGATCCCGAGCGCAAGCTCTATGTCATTTTCCTGACCAACCGCGTTTACCCGACGCGCAAGAACCGACGGTTGGTCAAGTTCCGACCGCTTTTGCACAACGCCATCGTGGAGACGATAGAACGGATGCATCTCCAGAAGCAGTAGCATCGTTTCCTGCTTCCACGCAAGTGGCAAGAACGCGAAAAAGCTTGATTATTCGCTAAGTGAAAACGGAAAGACAGACTCACAGGGGATACTTCTCTGTCCCGCTCACTGGACCGCTCACGAACGTCTCTTAACTTTATCGGAAACTGCCATGTCCGAATTCCGCCAGAATCCCGCCACCAAGGAATGGGTGATCATCGCCACCGAGCGCGCCCGCCGTCCCGAAGATTTCACGCCTGCTCACGAATGCACCGCGCAGCCGCCCGAACAGGAATACGATCCCGACTGCCCGTTCTGCCCCGGCAATGAGCGCATGGCCGCCGACCCGACCTACGTCGATGCGGACGCCGAATCCTGGAAAGTCCGGGCGGTCAGGAACAAGTACGCCGCCCTGGACCGGGAAACGGAGCCAAGACGAGTGCCCCGTGGCAACTTTCTCTCCGCCACCGGTTACGGTGTTGCCGAAGTCGTAATAGAGACCCCCGTTCAC
>JALUUP010000064.1 GCA_027021285.1 Bacteroidota bacterium
GAGCACCGGCGAGGCATATCGGTTCTTCGTCAGTTATCCGAACGATCTCGTCGAATTCGATGCGGCCTGGACGAAAGTCGGACGGACGTTCAATCCCGAAACAGGATTCCTGCGACGCAGGCATGCACAGATGTACTACACTGAGCTGCAGATCAACCCCCGACCCGCGTTCATCCCCTGGATGCGAAGGCTGGTGTTCAAACCTCTGGACGTTAATTACTATATCGATGACGTAACGGGTGAGATGCAAAGTGTCTCCACGGAATTCCGGCCGCTCGGTTTTTCCACGCGCAGCGGCGAATTCTTTGAATTCAATATCCAGCGCTCGGCGGAAAACCTGACGAAGGATTTCCCGATCTACGAAGGATTCGTTATTCCGGCCGGCGAGTATTGGTATACGCACTACGAACTACAATTCGGTACGTTCAGGGGACGACCGCTCTCGGCATTCTTCTTTGTGAACTGGGGAGGTTTTTATGATGGAGAACTCACGGAAACGTTCGTCAGGGCGACATGGCAAATCAACAAGCACGTCAGCATAAGCTCCGATTACACCAGGAACGATGTTACCTTGCACGGCGGCACATTTTCCGTGAACGAAGCCGTGACGAGAGTCGAGTTCGCGGTGAACCCGGACCTGTTCGGGTCCGTTTTCGCCCAATGGAACGACGAGGACGACCAGGTGCTCTTGAATTTCCGCGTGAACTGGATACCTGAACCGGGGATGAATTTCTATTTTGTCGTCAACCAGGACATCGATACCGAGACAGGGAAGTTAGTGTTGGACCATACTACTGTCCTGACGAAATACGTCTGGCGCTTCGTGCTGTGATTTACCTGCCTGTGACGAACGTAAAAGCTGATATGATGCTTATGAGAACGCTCTGCCATGTGTGCCGCCACAGCGGGTGTTTTGGCATCCACTTGTAAAGCGGAAGGAGAAAATAGAGCGAGAACAACACGGCAAATACGACAAAGGCTTGAACGAAATCCTTTCCGGCAAATTCAATCGACAGGGCACGCAAGAGGATGCCCCTTCCCACTTACGCCATGAGAATCACACCACCATGCAGTGGGTGCCGTGACGTGCGTTTCAGTAGCCATCTTTTTTTCTTTTCGGCGTGGATTTGAGACGCGCCGCCGCGGCGTACAGGAGCGCTCCCGCTCCGTTTGAAAGCGCGTCCACGACATCGGCGCTACGGTCGGGTAAAAGCATCTGGTACATTTCCCCGAGGCTGCCGTACAACGTGGCCGCGATCACGGCAAGGAGCAACGGTGTGGTGATGGAAGATGTCACGGAAAACGAACGATGCAGGAACAGGGCCATGATGAAGAACATCGCTGCGTGGATGAGTTTGTCCAGGGATGGAACGTAAATCGGCGCCTTGGGAAACGATGAGCTGGGAAGGCTCAAGAGGATGAAGATAACGGCCGCCCAGGCTATTGCCGGGAGATGGCGCGTGAGAAAATGTCGATTCGTCACTCTGCCGGCTTCCACACGTTTTCGACAGCCTTGAGCGCCTGTGGCAAGGCGTCGAGAAGGTCTCCGGAAATCAAGCCGTTCTCACCGATGCGCGCGGCGGCAATGTCGCCCGCGGCGCCGTGAATGTACACCGCACCAGAGACCGCATCCGTGACCGGCAGTTCGCGGGTCAGGAAAGCGGCGATGATGCCGGACAGGACGTCGCCGGAGCCCGCGGTGGCCATGCCGGGATTGCCGCTGGAGTTGATATAAGCCGCGCCACCGGGGTCGGCGGTGATCGTGGGCGCGCCCTTCAACACCAGGGTTACATTGTGCGTGCCGGTGAATTCCACTGTCATGGCTATCCGGTCGGCGGGGAGGTCACGGGAACTCTTGCCTACCAGCCGCGCGAATTCGCCCGCGTGGGGCGTGAGGATGCGCGGTGCGGGAGCGTCTTTGAGAACATCGGTGTATCCGACCAGGGCGAAAAGCGCGTCGGCGTCGATGACCAGCGGGATCGCGGCTTCATGGATCACGCGCCTGATGAGTTCACCGGTCTCCTCGTTGCGTCCCATACCTGGACCCACCACCGCCGCATCGGCGCGACTAAGGAAGCTGACAATGGTATCCCACGCGGCCATGGACACCATATGGTCGGCGTTTTCCGCCAGGGGCACCGTCATGACTTCTGTGAGCTTTTCCTCCAGGATAGGATTGAGACTTGCGGGGACGCCCAGCCACACCATGCCGCCTCCCGCACGCAGCGCAGCTTCCGAGGCAAGGGTCGCAGCGCCGGTAAGGCCGGGGGAACCGGCAATGAGAAAAATGCTTCCGTTCTGGTACTTGTGGACGTCGAACCGGTGAGGCATAAGCAGCGGCCACACGTCTTCCTCATCCACCAGCCACGTGTCGCACGGCGAACCCATCGTCACCGAAGGGGGCATGCCGATATCCACGACGACGATTTCCCCCGAGTGCTCGAAGCCGTCACCAAACAGCAGGCCCTGTTTCAATCCGCCCATGGTCGGGGTCAGGTCGGCGATAACGGCGTTGCCGCCAACGGTTCCCGTGTCGGCGTGAATCCCCGAGGGAATATCGAGCGCAACGATGGGGCAACCGAATTCGTTCATCGTCGTGAATACCGCCGAAAGGAATTCGTCCACCCGGCCGGTAAAGCCGGTGCCGAGTACCGCGTCAACGATCAGGTCCGGAGATTCCAGTACGAGGAGTTCCGCCAGGTCCTTGGGTGAGTGAATGTCGTGGAAGGCGACGTCGGAATTGACGTCTTTCTCCACGAGCAGGATTTCCAGGTTGAGCCGGGCGTCACCCCGGCGTTCCTGGTCGGGGAAGAGCTGGGCGCAAGTAACGCGGGCGCCACGATTCAGGGCGTGGCGGGCCACGCCGTACCCGTCGCCGCCGTTGTTGCCTTTGCCACAAACGATGACGAGGGTCTTCCCGTCCAGCGTTCCGTACTTGTTCTCGATGGCGTCAACGGCGCCCCGGCTGGCGTTTTCCATGAGGACGATGCCCGGGACGTGGGCTTCTTCAATTGCGCGGCGGTCGCAGTCGCGCATCAGTTCGGCGGTGAATACAGGTTGCATGGCAGTTCCGGAAGCAGTTCAGAAATCAATGACAACACGTGAAGCGAGGTTCATGCATGAAAAAT
Source organism: Bacteroidota bacterium (assembly GCA_027021285.1). GTDB lineage: Bacteria > Bacteroidota > Ignavibacteria > SZUA-365 > JAADGX01 > JAADGX01. The sequence goes on from JALUUP010000064.1 coordinate 3,129, forward strand.
ATCTCACGCGGCAATGAAAACCAATTGGAGGATTCGAACTGTGTGATGTATTGCGTGTGACGACAAGCGCAATACGAAGACGGTGTTATTTTCCGTTACGAAGATGGGTATTGGTTTTGGTGCCTGCGTTCGTTCAGAAGAGGTTCCGGAACGTGTTGATCAGCAATGAGGGTAGGACGCCGAACAGGAATATACCTGCGGCGGAGAGGCCCAGGGACACCATGCTGGAAGCGGGAAGCAGGACGAGTTCCTCGCTGCTCTGATCGTGGAAGTACATCACTACGACAACACGGAGGTAGTAGTACACGCTGACAAGGCTGGCGGCGACACCTACGATGGCCAGCCATGTATATCCCGATTCCACCGCGGCGAGAAAGAGGTAGTACTTGCCGAAGAAACCGGCCAGTGGGGGGATACCGGCCAGTGAAAACATGAACACGGCCATGAGAGCGGCGAGGACAGGTCGACGGCGGGCCAGCCCTGCATAATCAGCAATGTCGAGATTCTTGCGGTTTTCTTTTTCGAAGATGCTGACAACGCCGAAGGCTCCGAGGTTGGTTAACATGTAGGCGACGATGTAGAACAGGATGGCGGATACGCCGATTTCCGTGCCCGCTACAATACCGATGAGCATGTATCCGGCGTGGGCAATACTCGAGTATGCCAGCATGCGCTTGATACTGGTCTGGGCGATGGCTACTATGTTTCCAAGCACCATCGAAATGACGGCCAATATCGCGATGACCGTATTGACCTGGGAGTTCATGAATTCGAATTTGACGCTGAAGATCAAGGTCAGAGCGGCGAAGGCGGCTCCCTTGGCGCCGGTGGACATGAACGCGGACACGCTCGTGGGCGAACCGTCGTAAACGTCGGGCACCCAGAGGTGGAACGGCACGGCTGCCACTTTAAACGCCAGGCCGATGAGCAGGAGTCCGCA
>JALUUP010000065.1 GCA_027021285.1 Bacteroidota bacterium
CAGTGTAGTACATCTGCGCATGCCTGCGTCGCAGGAATCCTGTTTCGGGATTGAACGTCCGTCCGACTTTCGTCCAGGCCGCATCGAATTCGACGAGATCGTTCGGATAACTGACGAAGAACCGATATGCCTCGCCGGTGCTCGTATCGGCGTCAGAAGTATAACTCTGGGCGACGGCTCCACCGAAAGAGAAATTCTTGTCGCCGAATAACTCGGTCGTGGAATAGAGAAAGTCGGCGCCGTACACTCCGTTCAATCGATTCGATTCGATTTTCCCGACTCCAATGATACCGACGTTTGATTCTTCCAGGACGTCCTGCTTCCAGCGAAGCACCGTATAATTGGCTCCGGGAACAGTATCCCTGTGCGCGGTCTGTATGCTCATGGCTCCAAGCGTAGTGGCACCGGTTTTTCCGAGCAGGCGCGCTCCCCCGATAATTGGGACTTCAGAATGGTCGGGAGCCATGCCGATGCGGCGCGTGTAGAACGGCTGAATACTGCGCCCGAGACCGAAGTCGAAGTAGTTGCGTCCTTCCAGGAAGAATTCCCTCTTCTCCGGGTAGAACAAAGAAAAACGCGTAAGATTTATCTGGAAGCGGTCGGACTCCACCTGGGCAAAGTCGGTATTCAAGGTGAGGTTCAGTTTCATGGTTGGTGTAATAAGGTAATTCATATCGGCGCCCGCATCCACCAGACCGTTCATTTTCCGCCCCGGTTCCAGGCTCGCGCCGGTGATGCCGTACGGCTTGATTTCCACCAGTGTCACATCACCAAGGTTTTGCAGTCCAACGAGCTTCCCCGCCCTGCTGACCCGTTCCAATTCCGAATCGCGCGACCATCCCTGCCATAGTACCTGTTCCCGCTTCCGGCGGATATTTCGTTCGAAATTGATGCCCCAGGTCTGGCTGCCTCCGGACTTGAATCTCAGCGTGGAAAACGGAATGTGGAATTCGGCAAACCATCCCTGATCCGTTACCCGTGTTTTCACGTTCCAAACTCCATCCCAGTCCTCGTTCACGCTTCTTCCGTTATCCAGTACCAGCGCATCCGCCCGCGCACCGTTCGGATTCGTGACGAACAGGTAACTGTTGCGATGGTCGTTATAGGTATCGATGATGATTTCGAAATTATCATCCGAATTGAAATCAAAGTCCCGTTTCATCTTCTTCGCGACAAGTTTTTCCGGATGGCGATCATAGCACCATACCCCGATGTAGAGATTCTGGTCGTCATACAATACCGCCACTTCCGTTCGTTCGGTGACGGGTTGCCCCTCGTTGAGTTCTCTCTGGGTAAAGTTGGAAATGCGAGGCGCCGCCTGCCATGCCGCCTCGCTGAGGTCCCCATCCAGTTTGATGGACTGTTTGATTTGGATGGCGCTGATAGTATCTGGTAAAGATACCTGGGAGAACACCGTTCCGGTATAAAGAATGCCGATCAGAATAATCCCAAACAATTTACTTGAATATCTCACGATCCTCCCCTGTCAATTCAAATATCTCGTTTCCCTCCGCAAGACCCCCGCTGGGCGGGTACCAGGAATTCCGAGACGTTGGTCGCAATGGATAAGAAACAAAACCCCTGACTCGCGGGCGAATCAGGGGTTTCAATCCTCATGAGATGCTCTTTCTTACGCGACTCCAGCCAATTCCATGGCTTTCTTCGTCGGAATGGATTTGGGGCGAGTGATGGGGTAACCCATGGCACGTGCGACAACCGCCTGGGCGGTGATGCCCAGTGCACGTGAGACGCTGAACAGCACCGTGTAGTACGGAAATTCCCGCAGCCCGAAGTGATAAAGCAACGCGCCGGAACCTGCGTCCACGTTCGGCCATGGATCCTTGATCTTCTTGATCTGCCGCAGAACTTTCGGCACGACGTCGAACACGAGGGCAACGGTCTTGAATACATCGTCGTCTGAACAATACTCTTTTCCGAAACCGAGAAACGCGGTAAAGCGTGGATCGACGACGCGCAGGACGGCATGGCCGTAACCCGGAATAACCTGCCCGGAGTTCAAGGTATCCCATGCGAATTTTTCAAGCTGCTCTTCGGTGGGCACACCATCGAACTTCTCGATGACTTCCAGTACCCAGCGCAAGCATTCCTGGTTGGCTAATCCATGCAACGGGCCGGCAAGTCCGTTCAACCCTGCGGACAAGGCGTAATACAAATCCGACAGGGCGGAGTTCACGGTGGCGGCGCTGAACGCGCTTACGTTGCCGCCTTCGTGATCGCTGTGCAGGACAAGATAGAGGCGCATTAACTTCGTGAACGTGCCTCCCGGATCACCGAGGCCCAGCATGTGAACGTAGTTGGCGCCCCAGTCCAGGTTGGGATCGGGAGCAATCCTGTCGCCCTTGTTGAACCGCATGCGGTACACGCCCGCCGCCAACTCCGGGAGCTTGGCCAGGATATCAAGCGCATCTTCCAGCGTATACACCCAGTACTCGTCCTTGGTCATGCCCTCTTCGTATTTTTTCCGGAACTTGCTCTCACCTTCCATGACCAGGATGCCGGTGTTGAACATGGCCATGGGATGGGAATCAGCAGGCATTGCTTCGAGGACCTTCCAGACATAGTCAGGAACTCCAGCCCGATTCTTGAATTCCGCCTTGATATCATCCAACGCTTCGCCCGAAGGCAGGTCACCTGTCAACAACAAGTAATAAATCTCTTCCGGAAGCTTGTCCGTCAGTTCCTTGAGGGGAATGCCCCTGATGATCAATCCCTGGTCCGGCGGCACTTCCGATGTGTCGCAGATCACCGACTTGACGCCGCGCATGCCACCGAATGCCTGGCGCAATAACACCTTGGATATTTCTTTGTCGCCATGCTCCTTGACCAAGCTCCGCCATTGGTCACGGAGCGGAGGAAATTTTTCCCGCAACGTGTTCACTAAAATCGACATGTTACATTACTCCTTGTGAGTAGTAGGTACGGTAATAAACAGTAGTAAAAAGGTGCTTATGGTTCATTTTCACATATGCATTTAAATGTACGGCAAACGCTGGTAAAATTCAATTCCAGATACAAAATTCTCCTATTATTTTTCCTGATTAATACGCGGGCGCTTCTCACCTTCCCTTGCGTCTAATAAGGGTATTGTGTATCATTCGGTCAGTCATCGCGAAAGCTCTTGCAACCAGCGCTGAGCACTACTCCTCTTGTTCGGGAGGTTCAACCAACGCGCGAATTTACCAGGGTTTTCAGGTAGTCCAGAACAACTAGAGCCATACACGGAAAAACGGCATTGTCACTCCAAACGACTATACAATGAACTGCAACGCATCTTTTTCATTTTCGGGTTTGATCCGTCATGTATGAAGACGCTGAAGCACCGGTACGTGTAAGTGTCGCGGTTATTCGGAAAGACGACACCGTTCTCCTGTGCCAGAGAGGTATTAATCATCGCTATGGGCTGAAATGGGAATTCCCCGGCGGAAAGGCATTTCCCGATGAGTCACCCGTCGAATGCTTGGAACGCGAACTGGAAGAAGAACTTGATATCAAACCGTCCAACATGAAAGAATTGTCCACCATCCGTCATACGTACGACGATGGCGGCGATTTCCTCCTCACGTTTTTCGAAATCACCGAATGGGAGGGTGAGCCCACGAATCACGTCTTTGAAAAAATCGAATGGCTTGACCTTTCTGCGGTCGAAACGTACGACTTGCTGGAAGGTTCACGCGCTATCCTGGAATATCTCAAATCATCACAATAGCCAGCCGAGATGAACCTTGCGTTCAACCGGAAACTTCTGCGCTGGTACGGGCGCCAAGGTCGTGATCTTCCGTGGCGCTCCGACAGTAATCCGTATCACATCCTGGTCTCCGAAATCATGTTACAACAAACACAGGCAGCCCGGGTCAAAGAGAAGTTTCCGCTCTGGCTGCAACGGTACCCGACCGTGCGTGCCCTTGCCCGGTCAACACCGGGATCGGTATTGCGCGCCTGGCAGGGGATGGGGTACAACCGGCGCGCCCTCCAGTTGCATTCCTGTGCGAGACAATTGGTCGAGCGTTTCCATGGCAACGTCCCTGACGATTACAACGCCTTGC
>JALUUP010000066.1 GCA_027021285.1 Bacteroidota bacterium
CTCCTCGGCGCTGATGCTTCACTTGCCGAGGGATGGCTACAGCTTCGGGTACTTCGCGAACGATGATGATGAGCAGAGCATAGAACGATTCCGGCGATTGAAAGACGAGCTTGACCGCCGCGCCCTGACCTCGCACCGGCTGATCATGAACGGCGGCGACCGTCACTGGCCCGATCGCCGGGTGGCAGACGTCGTGTCGTTGCTGCGGAGCCGCCTCGGCGTGGAAGCCAGGCATTCCACGATCATGGAAGTTATTGAAGGAGTGGAAAGCGAACTCAGCGACGTCGATCTGCCTGTCTGGGAAGGAGAAAGCCGGTTCGGGCTTCGGCATGCGTTCGCGGTGATCGGTGGAACGGCATCGAGTCGCATGTACGTGAAACAAGCGAACTACCACAGCCAGGTACTGCTTGAGAAGGTAGTAGAACCGTTGCAGGCCATCGCGGTAGCATGCGGTTGCAGGGACAGGTCGCGGTTGTTGCGGCACGCCTGGTTGATGCTGTTGCAAAACCAGGAACACGACGTGATCTGCGGCACCAGCGTGGATCGGGTGTACCGCGAAGTGATGGCGCGGTTCCAGCACGTTCGTGAACTCGCCGGTGCCTTGCAAAGACAATTGATGGCGGACTTGATTCCGAATCGTGAATCGTCCAACCTGGATGACAAGACTCTCGTTCTTTTCAATCCTCTTCCGCGTTTGCGAAAAGGGGTGTTTGAGTGCGCGGTCGAATTTCATATCCATGACCAGATCATCGGCTTGAACCCGGACGCGAAAACAGGGAATCGCTCCGAACCCGTAACGGGTTTCGTGGTGAAGGATGAGCGCGGCGGCGAAGTACCTTTCCAGGTGGTGAAAAGGGAGACCGCCTGGAGCCTTGCCGAATCGAAGTACAGTTATCCGCGACAGTTTCGCGCGGATCGATTCTCCATAATCCTTCCGGCATCGGTGCTTCGTCCGACGGGGTTCACGAAACTGTCGGTCTCGCGGGAGATGGAATTCTCCCGGTATGAAAACCGGGTTTCCGTTGGTGAACGGCACATGGAAAACGACCTCGTGCGTGTCGTCGTCAATGACAACGGTTCGCTGACGGTAACCGACAAAACATCGGGAAATATCGTTGAGGGTTTGAACGTCTTCGAGGACGGCGGCGACGTCGGTGACGCGTATTCCTACTGTCCCCCGGATCAGGACATGATTCTTCGTTCCGTCGATCATCCTTGTGAGGTTGAAGTCGTTGAAGAAGGTCCGTTGCGCGGAGCGTTGGAACTGAAGACGGAAATGGATATTTCCGTGGCCGCAGCGGAAGAAGGAAAGAACCGGGCAATCGAAACCGTCCGTCTTCCAATTACGAGCAGGGTCGCGCTGGCGGCGGGTTCCCGGCGGATAGATATTACCACGACAGTTGAAAATCGCGCCCGGGATCATCGACTCCGGGTCGTGTTTGAGACGGGAATCCGGACAACGACGTCTTCGGCTCACACGCCGTTTGCCGTGGTCGAGCGTGTTCACAGGAAGCATGACTGGGATGCGTTTGCGATTGAAAAACCGCTGAACCTGGAGGTTATGCAGGAATTCGTTACCGTGCAGGACGACCGGCGCGGTCTCACGCTCTTCGCCCGCGGCCTTCCTGAATACGAACTGGGAACCGATGGCAGCGGCACTATCGCCCTGACGTTATTGCGTTGCGTGGGCGCCCTGTCCAGGGGTGATCTCAAGACCCGGCCCGGGGGAGACGCGGCGTGGAAGAACGACACACCGGAGGGCCAGTGCCCCGGCAGGCATGTCTTCGAATACAGCCTGCTCGCGCATGGACCGAAAGATGATTTCGATGAGATCCTTTGCGAAGCGTCGGACTATCATACTCCGGTTGTTTGGACGGCGCGGAGACATGAAGTCGAAAATGCATCGCTGGATTTTTTCCTGAAGCTCGAGGGGGAAGGAATCGTATGGAGTTGCCTGAAAAACGCGGGCGACGGTCGTGGAATGATATGGAGGATATACAATCCCACGTCATTCGTGAAGTCTGGAACGATGGAATGCAGCCGTTCATTGCAGCGCGTACTCCTGGTTGGGCTGAATGAAAAAGTTATCGAGGAGATCCCCGTGAAATCCAATCGTGTCGAAATCCATCTTGAACCATACAAGATCCTCACATTGAGAATCGAGACGGCATGAATCGTTCGGCGTCAAAAATTGAAATCGGGATTGTCTCCGATGAAATTGCGCAGGATTTTTCCGAAGCGGTGCGGACGGGGTTGTCCTGGGGTGTTGCGCTGTACGAAATCAGGTCGGTCGCTTCCGGCCGCATCCCGTATGTTGACGGGAAAGACCTGCGATCCATTCGATCAATCGTGCGCGATGGAGAAATTGCGGTAACCGCTCTTTCACCCGGGTCCTTCAAGCTTCCCGTTTCCCATCGAAAAGAAATTGACGGGCAAATAAACGATGGGTTGCCACGGACCATCGAAATGGCTCATGAACTCGGCGCGCCGATGATCATCGTGTTCGGTTTTCAACGCGAGACGCTAAAAGGAACGGAAGAACGGCGGCTCGTTGTTGAACGGATGCAACAGGTTGCCGAAGTCGCCGCAAAGGCGGGAATCATTGTCGCCGTTGAAAATGAGCCGGGTTTCTGGTGCGACGCCGGACGCAACACGGCACAACTCCTGGCTGACGTTGGCTCGCCCTGGATAAGGGCCAACTGGGATCCAGCGAACGCCGTGGGGACAGGTGAGGAACCGTACCCGGATGGATACCAGGCGCTCAAGGAATACATCGTCAACGTTCACGTGAAGGACACGGTCAAGGGAGCGCTCGTGGAATGCGTCCCCGTTGGCGAAGGAAGCATTGACTGGCGGTCGCAGTTGCGTTCACTGGTCATGGACGGTGTGGTTCAACACGTCACCGTGGAAACGCACTGCCTGCCTCTCGTGGAAAAATCCCTGCGGAACGTTGAAACGCTGCGCCGGATGTTGGACGATATTTATCGCGAACGAGAGAGACCGGATTCGCTGAACGATAAGGAAGAAGCATAAATATGACGCGCACTCAAACTCACCACACGATCCCTTCCCTTCGATTTTGAATTATGGCAACACGTTCACGCAGGCATTTCACGTACAAGTCGCTTGAGGATCTCGCGCGGGAAGTAACGCGACTGGGTTTGGACATCACTCTGGAGAAAGAATTCGACGAGGTGTTCAAACCGGTTACCGTCGGCGGCAGGAAGGTGGGCAACGCCATGGCCTTTCATCCCATGGAGGGATGTGACGGTACACTCGACGGCAGGCCGGATGAACTGACCTTTCGCCGGTGGAAACGCTTCGGCGCGGGCGGAGCCAAGCTGATCTGGGGTGAAGCGACCGCGGTTGTCGAGGAAGGAAGAGCAAACCCGAGGCAATTGTACCTGTGCGAGAAGAACCTGTCCGCGTTCGAAGAGCTTGTAACCGCGACGAGAAGGGCTCACCGGGAAGCGTTCGGTTCGGACAGCGACTTGATGGTCGGCATCCAGCTGACACATTCGGGGCGATACGGTTACCGGCGGCCCGTTGTCGCCTGTCATCATCCGTACATCGATACGATCACCCGGCTGGGGAAGAACGGCAAGAAAACCATTCCCGCCGATTATCCACTGGTAACGGACGATGAACTTGCCTCGCTGGAAGACGCGTTCGTACACGCGGCGGGATTGGCCGCGAAGGTGGGATTTGACTTTATCGATATAAAACAATGCCACACCTATCTCCTCGGAGAATTGTTGGCGGCAAAGACCCGACCGGGCAAGTACGGGGGAAGTTTTACGAACAGGACGAGATTCGTACGGAACGTGCTGGCGAAGATCGGCAATGCGCTCGGAGGAAAGATCATCCTTGCTTCACGCATCAACGCATACGACGGCGTCCCCTTCCGGCCTGATCCGGATAGCGGCGTCGGCGTTCCCGTTCCGGTATCCCTGCCGTATAAATTCGGTTTCGGTGTCGATGAAAGCGATCCGCTTCGCGAGGATCTCGCCGAGCCGATAGAACTGGTGCGGTTAATGAAGGACCTCGGCGTGCGTATG
>JALUUP010000067.1 GCA_027021285.1 Bacteroidota bacterium
TATCATGATGAATATAAAGCACGTGGTTGCCGGGAACAATTGAAAATGCGTTGCCGATGATGGTGTCATCGCTCGTCAGCCGCGCGGGTGGTGCGCCTTGTGTTCCTGCTTCAGGTACTCCCGGTCCACGTGAGTGTAGATCTCGGTAGTGCTGATGTCCACGTGGCCGAGCATTTCCTGGACGGCTCTCAGGTCGGCTCCGCCTTCCAAAAGGTGGGTGGCGAAGGAATGACGCAGGGTGTGTGGGTGGACGTCGTGCTTGATTCCCGCCGACCGTGCGGCGTTTCGTACAAGGTTCCAGATACTCATGCGACTCAGACCGCGTCCGCGGTTGTTGAGAAAAACGATATTGGTTCTGAAGCCCGGTTTCACCAACTGCGGGCGCGAGGATGTGAGGTAACGGTTGATCCATTTGATTGCCATCTCGCCGATAGGCACGAGTCGTTCTTTTGAGCCTTTGCCGAACAATTGTACGAGCCCGTCATCAAGCATGAGTTGTGGTAATCTCAGGTTGACCGCTTCGGAAACGCGCATACCCGTGGCGTACATGCTTTCCAGGATGGCCCGGTCCCGGATGCCGCGTATCGTTGATGTATCGGGTTGCTCCAGGAGTCGGAATATTTCGTCCCTTGTCAGGACTTCCGGGAGATGTTTCTCCTGGATCGGAAGTTCGAGATCGGCGGTAACGTTTTCTTGGAGGAGGTTTTCCTCGCTGAGAAATTTGAACAAGCCTTTCAATGACGAAATGGTTCGTGAAAGGCTCCGGCTGCTTAGCCCCGCGCGGTGAAGGGACTCCAGAAATCGCGTAATATCTTCTCGGGTTACTTCGGAGACATTTTTGGTACCTGATTCCCACAACCATGTCGCGAAACGGTGGATGTCGAACGAATAGGAAGTGAGGGTATTGTCCGCCAATCCTTTTTCGATCCGCAGGTACGTCAGGTAAGCCTGGATGAGCTGGAGAAAAGAGGGCGGGGGCGGGGGTTCATTCTTCGGATTTTCCAAGGTGCTTGATCCTGCGAATGAGGGCATCTGCGGAATTCGGAAAGAGGAAGGTTTTCGCGGTCTGCTCGACCAGTTTCTTTGCCTTTTGTTCCTCTTCCTGGCTGGGGTACTTGATACGGTTGTGATGAATTCCAAGGAGTATCCCCATGAAACTTTTCTTGATCTTGAACAAATCCTGCATGGTGATATCCGCTTCGTCCAATTCTCCCTCGTTCAACCGCTTTTTCACGATCGAATCGATGAGCTGTTCGATTTTTTCAGGTGTCGGTTCATCGAGCGCCCTGGCCGCGGCTTCGATTGTATCCGCCAGCATGACGATGGCTGTTTCTTTCGTCCGGGGCCGTGGGCCGGGGTAGCGGAACTCATCTTCGCTTACGTTCCGCGCCTGTTCTTTTTCCTTCGCGTAAAAGTAGGAAACGATGGTTTTTCCATGATGTGCGGGAATGAAATCAAGGATGCGGTCCGGCAGCCCGTATTTCCTTCCCAGATCGATACCCTCACGCACATGATCGATAATAATGCGGGCGCTTTCCTTCGGGTCGAGGTCGTCATGCCGGTTGATCTGGGACACCTGGTTTTCGACGAAGAATTCCGGCGCGGCGATTTTGCCGATGTCGTGGTAATAGGCGCCTACACGGGCCAAGATGGGATTGGCGCCGATTTCCTTGGCCGCCGCTTCCGCCATGCTGGCCATGTTAATACTGTGATGAAACGTCCCCGGCGCTTTCGTGGATAATTCCCGCAACAGGGGATGCGTGTAATCCGATAACTCGAGAAGCGTGAGGTCTGTCGTAATGCCGAAGAACTTTTCGAAAAAGATGAGCAGTCCAAACGTCAGTACCGGCGAGACGATGGAATTGCCCAGTGCATAGCCGAGCTGCATGCCGATCTTGGAAAGCTCTTCAGAGCGCTGCAGGCCGAAAAAAACAATACACACGGCGTACCCGAGAAAGATGAAGGCCAGGGAACGGAATATCTGTGTCCGGTTCTTGATGTCACGGACGGTATACACGCCGAGGGCGCCTGCTACAAGCGAAGCCACGATAATGGAGTAATTGCCGCCACAGATCGCTCCTACCAGCAACGCCATGACCACGGTAATATTGTATCCAACACGGGAATCGAAAATCACGGTCAGAAGCATGGATGCTGTCGGGAGCAGAATCAGATACTCGACCGGGTCGCTGGATTTCATCATGTAGGAGAAATAGGCCAGCGAGGATACAAAGAGAATGAGGATGGATATAAGAAGGAGCTTTGAATTGTCGTAGAAGATCTTTTTTCGGAACAAGTAAAGGTAAATCACGAACAGGAACAGAATAACAGCGACGTGCCCAGCGCGGCCCAATCCTTCGAGCAGGACGTTGGTGTCGCCCATCTGCTTTTCCCACGCCGTCTGGAACGATTCGAGTTTGGCCTTGGTTTCGACCGTGATCCGCTCGTGCCGGCTGATGATCCGCTCGTTTTCCTTGACTGTTCCCACGGTTCTTGGGATGCGGCTCGCGTTCCATTGCTGGGCGATTTGTGTTCTCTGTTCATCCAGAAGAATGTTGGGCTGTAAAACGGATTCCGCGATGTTGCGCATCGTTCCGATGAGCGTATCGTTTTGAAGCCGGCTGCTCAACAGTTCTTCGATTTTGGTTACCGCTTCCTGGCGGTCCAGAAACTTCGACTTCGGAACCGTTACTTCGATCTTGCCCTGGGGAAGCGAAATCATCGTTTGGTGGATATCCGACTTCGGGCGATCGAGCACACCGATCGTACTGACCATGCGGAGCCCTTCATCCACGAGCATCCGCAACTGCATGACAGACCTGCGGCTGCCTCTTCTCCGACCTGATACCGACGTGGCGTGAAAAAGAATGTTCCAATCTGTGGTTGCGAGCTCGAGTGGGAACCTTGTCATCTCGCGGACGAGCTTGAGACTGTCTTCCCGCCGCTTCGCCAGTGAGCGTTCGGAACGGAACCGGCTCATCAGCGACGTGATTGTTTGGATACGACCGAAAAGAGCCTTGGTCGTATCCAGCATTTTTCTCTCGACGGTGCGGTCGCGAACGAAACTCAGGGGAGTGGCGGAAATGGCAGAGTCGATTTCCGCCTGGACGACTGCGGGGTCGCGGAGAATAGGAAACGTGAACGGCGCGATGACATCATCTGCGTTCCAAATGTCCCCGACTTCAATGGCGAAGTTGAACGTGCTGCCGCGCGGGAGCATCAGTGAGATCACGAAGACAAGAGACACGCCGAGCAATATCCTGGCGGTCGTGCTCCCGGAGAAAAGAACTCGTGGTGATTGAGAACCACTCGCGCTCATGCGATCCTGCTCTTTACTTCGTACACATCCATGAGAAAATCTACGGCCCCGTCTTCTTCGTTTGTTTTCCGTAATATAATATCACAAACTCGTTTCAGCGAGTGCGTCGCGTTGGCCATTGCTACACCAATACCCGCGTACCGGCACATTTCCAGGTCGTTGTCGAAGTCCCCGATGGCTGCAACTTCACGCCTCGTATATCCATATCGTTTCAGGATCCAACGCAATGCCGTCTCTTTGGTAACCGATCGGCTCCTGATTTCAAGGTAATATATTCCCGGGAAAGAATGAGAAGAATAGGTGATTTTCACTACTTCGTTTTGGTGACGGTGGGAGAGCTTCCTGGACAGATCCTGGATCAGCGTGTACGGTGCGCTGACAACGTACATGCAGGTGGAATCGTAATAGGGCTGAAGGGAATCAACCCGCTTGATTTCTTCGGGAAGTTCTCCGAGGTACTGGGGAATACGACGCGGCTCTCGTTCATACAAAACGCCATCTGCGCTGAACGCGACGATCGAGGTCTCACCGCTCTTCCTTGCGATTTCAGCGACCGTATGCGATACGCCGGAGGGGAGGAACCAGCTTTTCAGGTACCGTCCTTTCTGGTCGATGATGACGGCGCCGTTGAGCCCGACCGACGGAAAGGGTGTGTCGATGACGCGGGACAGCTTGTGGACGAAGAGCGGCGTGCGGTTGCTGAGCAAAACCACGTGGACGCCC
>JALUUP010000068.1 GCA_027021285.1 Bacteroidota bacterium
GAGATTCCTTGGATTTTTCTGGCTTCGTTTATCAGTGGTATATCAACGCAGGATAGGATCAATAACCGTGTCGTCAAAGCATAGTTGCTCCCGGGACAACGACCGGTTCGTTGCTCCATACCACGGGAAAAGGATTATTCGTATTTTGACTCAGTTTGAAGCAAGGAAAGGAAGGTACGTGCCCCCCCGTCAACTGAAATTCGCGCCGGAACCACAAGTCGAACTTTATAAGGCTTTTGACAACCCGTTCAGGAATGCCCTTGCCACCGCGCGCACCTGCTACTCGTCGAAAGGCATCATCAATGACGAGGACATCGATCTCGATCGTTGGGGCGACCTGGCCAGGAGCATCTACAAGGCAGGACACCACACGACGTTCCAGCACGCGCATTTCCAGTTCCGTCTTTCCGGCGTATCGCGCCAGTTCATCTGGTCGTTCCTGCACAGCCATCCGTTCTATAATTCCGAGCAGGTTAGCCAGCGGTACGTGAAAATGCAACCGGGTAACTATGCCATCCCCCCGCTGGATAACGACGCCCGTCGGCTTTTCACGGAAACGGTGGAACGACAAACCGGCGCCTACGAAAAGCTGATCGAGATGCTCATGCCCGTCGCGGGCGAAGCGTACTTCTCGCATTTCCCGTACCGCCGGAAGAACGCCGAGGCCTGGAGAAAAGACATTCACAAGAAAGCGATGGAAATCGCCAGGTACGTGCTGCCGGTGGCCACGCACGCCTACTTGTATCACACCATCAGCGGGGTGACGCTGTTGCGATACTGGCGGATGTGTCGTTCTTTCGACGCGCCGCTGGAGCAAAAAATCGTGGTGGAAAAAATGGTGCGGGCGCTCATCGCTTTCGATCCATCGTATGAATTGGTGCTGGAAGACCCGCTGGAGGAAGAAGCGTTCCCGGAGCAGTCGTTTTTCCAGCATGTGGCTGAAAACGAAGGCACGGCGAGGGACTTCATCCGGGAATTCGACGACCGTCTCGGCGGCAGGTGTTCCCTGCTGGTCGATTTCTCCGCGCGCGCCGAGGAAACCCTGGGCCGGGCGGTGCGGGAAGTGCTTGGACAGCGTTCGTCGGCTCTCACCGACGAGGAGGCCATCAGGATGGCTCTCGATCCCGCCGTCAATCCCCTCCTGGGAGAGTCGCTGGTGCTGACCACGCACGGCAAGCTCACCCGCGCCCTCTACCACCCTTCGTACACGTTCATGAAGAAACTCAGTCACACCGCCGATTCCCAGGATCAGCGCCACCGCATGACACCCGCTTCCCGCCCCGTGCTCGCGGCTCATCTCGTGGACGAGCCGGACTACATCACCCCGTCCATCCTGGAAAATGCGCCGGAGGCGTTCGCCCTCTACACGGATACCATGGAGTCTACGTGGGAATCCGTTCGTCGCTTGCGAAGCATGGGCGTCCCCGACGAGTTCGTTCTGTACCTCCTGCCGAACGCGGTCCCGATCCGGTTCACGGAAAGCGCCGACTTGTTGAACCTGCACCACAAGCATGCCATGCGGTTGTGTTACAACGCGCAGGAAGAAATCTGGCGGGCTTCCGTGGATGAAGCGGAACAGATCAGGGACGTGCACCCGCGCATCGGCCGCTTCCTGCTGCCTCCCTGCGCCATCCGGCATCGCGCCGGAAAGAGACCCGTGTGCCCGGAGGGAGACAGGTTTTGCGGCATCAAGGTCTGGCAGCTCGATCTCGAGGAATACCGGCGCAGCATCTGATCCGGGGAACGCGAATGTCAGCAGGACGATAGTTTTCCATTCTCCACGATGGCAGATTGAACATTGACGGCAGTTCGATGAAAACAGAATACGTGGAGAACGATGAAAACCGGATCCCTGATAGTTTCTCTCATTTTTCTGAACCTGATTGTTTCCATTGCGCGGGCTCAACCGGCGGCCTTCGATCACTCGCTGTTCGATCGTCTTCTTCAGAAATACGTGAAGGATGGCATGGTGGATTACGCCGCAATGAAAAACAACGAAAACCTCGACGCCTACCTGGAGAAACTCTCGAATGCCCGCCCCGAACTCTTGTCCTCAGGTGATGAACAGACAGCCTTCTGGATCAATGCGTACAACGCCATTGTTGTGAAAACCGTCCTCGCGCATTACCCGTTGAAAAGACCGCTCGACGTGCCCGGGTTCTTCGATACTATTCGTCACCGTGTGGCGGGAAAGCAACTCACACTGGACCAGATCGAAAAACGCGCGGTGCGGAAAACACCGCTGGCGCATTTCGGCCTGGTTTGCGGCGCGCGTGGATGTCCGCCACTGGGATCGCGCGCATTCACGGGAAAGAATGTTGCTTCCATGCTGGAGAAAAACGCCCGCGCGTTTCTCGCGGGTCCTCCGGGCGTCGTGATTGACAGGAAAACGAAGATCATCCGCCTGTCGGAGCTTTTCAGGTGGTACGCCGATGACCTGGAGAAGCAATTCGGTTCGATTGAGAATTTCCTCGCCCGGTTTGGTTCCCGGACTCTCATCGACATGCTGAAAGTCCCCGGAATCAAGTTTGAATACTCCCGGTACGACTGGCGCCTGAACGATATCCGGTAAATACCGTCCGCGTTTTTTCCTTTCATACGTTCTGTTTCCTCTTGACAATTGCCTTTCCGTGTTGTATGTTAGTTTAGCCTTACGACTAACCGTAGGGTCGATGTACGTACAGCACGGAGGAATGCCCATGGCACGAGATCGATGGACACCGGCGCGGAGAAAGGTGGCGGACTTTCTCGCGAGTTACATGGAAAAACACGGTATTTCGCCCAGTCTGGCGGAAATCGCCGCGGGCACCGGCATGTGGAAGCGCAGCGTGGAGGTGGCGTTGCAGGGCCTGGAAAAAATGGGAATCGTGGAATTGAACCGGGGGCTCAGCCGGGGCATCCGGTTGCTGGCTTCACGGCCCGTCCAGGTGCCGCTGCTGGGCGAAGTGCGGGCGGGCATGCCCATGCTTTCGCAGGAAGCGCCCGCGGAATACATCAACGTCGATCCCCGGCTGGTGCGGTTCCCCGACCCGGTCGCCTTGCGCGTCGAGGGCTACAGCATGCGGGACGCGGGAATTCTTCCCGACGACATCGTGTTGATTCGGCCCCAGGAAACGGCGGAGCACGGCCAGACCGTTATCGCCTGGTTGGACGGCGGTCTCACCGTGAAGCGGTTCCTCCGGCAGGAAGGAAAGATCGGGCTGGAACCCGCCAACCCTTCCTATAAGACTACCTGGGTGACGGAAGAGAACGAGTTTTACATCCTGGGGCGGGTGATGCTGGTCATCCGCGACCTGGGAGGATGTTTCGATTTTTCCGTGGAGAAGGTGGAACGGACATGAATCGACAGGGGCGCAATCGGTGACATGAACACCCTGCACATCGACATGGACACGTTTTTTGTCTCCGTCGAGCGGCTGCTCGATCCCTCGTTGAATAACCGTCCCGTGATCGTCGGCGGGTCGCCGCTGGAACGGGGGGTGGTGGCGGGATGCTCGCGGGAAGCCCGCCGGTACGGTGTGCACTCCGCCATGCCCTTGCGCAGGGCGTATCAGCTCTGTCCCCGGGCCGTGTTTCTCTATCCCAAGTTCGTGCACTACGCGGAGTATTCCGAGCGGGTGGCGGAGATCATCGTGGACAGCGCCCCCGTTGCCGAGAAGGCGTCGATCGACGAGTTCTACGCGGACGTCACCGGTTGCGAGAGGCCGTACGGGAACCTCTTCGAGTGGGCGAAGAAGCTCAAGCGGACCATCACGGGAGAGACGCACCTGCCGTTGTCGTTCGGACTGGCCCCGAACAAGTTCGTGTCGAAGGTCGCCACCGGCGTGGCCAAGAGCCGGGGCGACATCTGCGTTCCCGCCGGCGGCGAACGGCGCTTCCTGGCTCCGCTGCCCGTGGGCATGATGCCCGGGGTAGGCAGAGTGTTGGAACCGGAACTGCTGGCAATGGGCATTCACCTGATCGGCGACATCGCCCGCCTCTCCCCCCGGATATTCGTGCACATGTACGGAAAGAGCGGACAGGTTCTGCACGAACATGCC
>JALUUP010000069.1 GCA_027021285.1 Bacteroidota bacterium
AGCGCTGCATCACCGTGGTCGGTGGCGAGTTGGACCTCGACGCAGATCTTGTTCACCACGACATCCCCGCTTCCTCCGGGCGGATCGCAACCAGGATTCGCGTTCTGCTTCGACAATATTCCGGCGGGCGGATCGTTCGTCATCGAATGGACGACCACCGACATTTCCGGCGTCGTTGTTTGCAAGGACACGATCAGGTTGCAATGTCCCCCCGGACCGACGGAGGAATGCGATTCGGTCATGGTAAAACCGATGTCGGATGATTGCTGCTATGACCTTACGGTCAAGAACCGGAATGCCGCCCACGTGGGGATCAACGATTTCCACATCAAGGTCATTTCCGGGAACGCCACCGTACGACCGACGCCGATTGCTCCGGCGGGATGGAACGCCAGTTTCACCTCCACGTCGATTACTTACACGGCTGGCACTGCCGGACCGATTCCTCCGGGCGGCGATCTCAGCGGCTTCGTGTACTGTTTCGACAGGGTACCCGGAACCGGCGGCCCGATCAAGCTGCTCTGGCAGACGACACAGGATAAACAGGTGATCTGTGAAGACACGCTTCTCGTGGATTGCAAACCCGTTCCACAGCAGTGCGACAGGGTATCTTCGAAGATTCAGTCGCAGGAGAAATGCTGTCATGAATTCATCGTGGCGAATTTCCACCTCCCGCCGTCGCCGATCACAGATTTCCACCTCAGGGTACTCACGCCGAGCGTGAACATCAGCAACGTGTCCGGACCGACGGGATGGACCTCGAACTTCAGCAACGCGCCAGTCGTGGCGAATTTTGCCACAAATACGGCCCCGATTCCCACGTCGGCGTTGCAGGGCGGCTTCGTGGTTTGCTTCAAGCCGACGAAACAACTGATCAAGATCGAGTGGATCACTACGCTCAAGGGCAAGGTCATCTGCAAGGATACCCTGACCGTGATATGCGACACGACCACGGGCATTATTCGGTTGGATGACCCGGTTCCAACGGAGTTCGGTCTCAACCAGAATTACCCGAACCCGTTCGGAGAGGCCACGCCGTGGGGACTCCCGGCGACGACCATCGAGTTCGCCTTGCCCAAGCGGGCGCTCGTCACGCTGGAGGTCTTCAATTCCGCCGGTCAACTTGTCTGGGCGCTGGAACCGAAAGCTTACCGCCCCGGGAAATACGCGGTGACCATCAACGCCCAGGAGCTGCCCAGCGGCACGTACTACTACCGCCTGTCAACCGAGGGATTCACCAAGACCCTGCCTATGGTCATCCTGAGATGATCGAATAGGAGGCGCACGAAAAAGCCGGGGTCGCATGATCCCGGCTTTTTCATTATGATAGCAACATCATTCGAATGTTTTTTACGGAGAATACATCATCGCCCCGACCTGACCGCTCGATCCTGCCTGCAAGTAGTAGAAATACAAGCCGGGAGCAATGTCACGCGGGACGAACCGTACCTTCTGCCTGCCTGCTCCGGCGAGGCCGTCAAACAATGTGATCACTTCACGTCCCCGCGCGTCAAAAAGCGAAAGCCGTACCGGCATCGGGCGCAAAAGCGAAAAAGATATCGTCGTGGCATCGGTAAAGGGGTTCGGATAATTCCTGTGCAAGTGAACGCCAATCGGGGCGGACAAGTCCTTCTCCCCGACCGTCACGAGGCCCGGCGGCGGCGTGTCGGTGAGCCGGTCCAACTGGCGGAGGGCGACGTACTCGATGTACCCATGCCGTGCCGCGGCACGATACGCGCTGTCCACGTTTGTGGGCTTTGACGCGTAGTCAACCGTGAGGACCGGCAGTCCTGCGTTCTGAAATATCCTGAGGTTCCCGATGTATTCGCGCGTGAGTTCCGGGTCCACGGGCACGTCGCCTTCCTGTCCGTTCGGATCGGCTTCGCCGTCGAACCAGATGTCTTCCTGGGCAATGGCGTCGATCGCTCCGAGGTACGCCCGGCTCAAGCTGTCGTTCGGCAACACGATGTACGTCGCGTTCTGCGGGATAACGAGAAAACCCGGTTTCTTCTTTTTGCAGTACTCCGCGATTTCGATGATGAACGAGATCATTTCCTCCCGCGCGTCCAGCCCTTCCTCGACCGCGGCAGAGTCCACCGGCTCGAATTCATAGGCTTCGACCCAGTCGAGGTAGATCCCGTCGTACCCGTCCTCCAGGATGCGGTCCACCATCGCCGAATCGTTTCCGAACACGATATCCTTCCACTCCTGCCGCCAGTACTTGACCGGGTAGTTTTCCTCCCACCCGTCGGGGTCGTCGCCCGTGATCCATTCCGGGTTCCCGATCTTCCATCCCGGTTTCCAGTAGTACCGGTACTCCTCCGCCTCGCCGATATCGATATAGCACACGACGATCTTTCGCTTTCCCTGGCTGCCGAGACTATTCTTCAACTTCGCCACGTCGGCGGCGTTGTCATGGTCTTCGTCGCCCTTGACGCTCCGGACGTTGTCGATTACGAGAAGATCATAGCGGGAATCCGCGAGTTTCCGGATGCTGTTATTGAGATTCTGCCCCTGGATCTGGTAAGCCCAGAACCGGATGTTCTTCAGCGGCGTACTTTGCGCCGCGCATGCCGCGGCCACGGACAACATGAGAAGTGCTTGCAATAAAATCCTCATAAAACTCCCGTAATATAGAACACGTAGCAGTGAGCGGAGTCGAACTGCTCGATGTCGAATAATAATCTGATCATTGCCATCATGGATCTCGTAGCAGTGAGCGGAGTCGAACTGCGTGATCTTGAATAAAAGTCCGACCGCTACCTCTGTTCCCAATCACGGACAGGGATGGCATCTTCCAGTAATCATTTCCTGTAGATCATGCACCGTGCAAGGGTTCGCGAGCCGATTGTAAGACGGTAGAAATACGAACCCGCGGGCAAATGCCCCGGTTGAAAGACAACGCTGTGCTCTCCCGGCCGCACGTATTCATCCATCAACGTGGCCACCCTTCTGCCCGTGGCGTCGAACACTTGCAGGAGAGCTCTTCCTTCCCGTTTGTTCGAAAAACGAATCGTCGTGCTTCCCAAGAACGGGTTTGGTTCATTCGGAAAAAGGATGAGTCCTTCAGAAGGAATGACCTGCTTGCTGACGGCGGTCTGAACAAGAGGCGGCGCTCGAATGATCCAGATGTCGGAAGGAGAATCCTCGTCACGGGTACGATGCGATTCGAACGCGATCCACGCGCCGTCCGGGGAAGTGGATGGCGCGCCGTCTTCGTGTTCTCCGGATACGGTGACCGGCACGGCTTTACCGTTCGCGACATCAATCGCAAAGATATTCGGCAAAGGGATCCCCGGGTCCGTCGATGAAAGAATGAAACGGTTGTTGGCATACCAGGAATTGTCGGTGTTGTGCGCTTCGGGCTGCGGAATTCTTCGAACCTTGACGAGGCGCGGTGTACCGCCGGAATCGTCGAGCTCCGCCGTCATGATCCGCCAGTTGTCGGAATACGGATCCGCCTGCTGAAAAAGGATTGTCGCCCCGTCCCACGACCACGAAGGCAGGCGCGCGTCGAACGTTCCATCTGTCAGGAGGGTTACCCTGTTATTCCTGTCGCGTTCTATCAGCCCAAGCCTGTGAGGAGTCGTATCATCGGGGCCGTACTCGAACAGCATCCTGTCCGGATCCGCGGGATCGAACACCGGTTCGATGTAATAGCCCAGGCTTTCCGGGTGCGTCGTGATCCGCTCGATGCCGCCGCCGTCCGAACGGGCGACGAAAATCTCGTCCGCTCCGCCTTCGCGGTCAGACGACCAGCAGATTTCGTCGCCGATCCAACTGGGACCGGGGACGTTCACGTTATCCGCGTCGTCCGCGCCGATCACGACCTGCCTGCCGCCGGGAACAACGGTATCGGCTTGAAACGACAACGGCATCACAACCAGTTCCGAAGGACCCCGGTTGTAGCCGTTCAAAAAACGCGTAAAGAGGATGCGCTTCCCGTCGGGAGAAAAAGCGGGGTTCTGGCAGCTCGTGTCGCCGCCGGAAACCGTCAGGCGAAACGCGCCGTCGGAGCGATGGACAACGGGGCGCCCG
>JALUUP010000070.1 GCA_027021285.1 Bacteroidota bacterium
TTTTGAACGCCGTCAAAGCGGTCTGGTATCGGCTCATGAATGCCATCGTGGCCTGGGGAGGTTTCGTGGTTTGAACACGTGGCGCAACCGGCGGTTGGGGCTGGGTCTCGAGACGGGTGGGAGGTGGTGGCACTTGCTCTGGTTTGTTTTCACTATCGGGCGCCAGCCACTTATTGTGTTGTGGAGGCTGTGCGCCGGGTTTAGCGTTGTTTTCATTGGTGGGTGGAGATTTGGCGACATCGGCGACGGACACGTTCGGCGGTTGGAAGACGGTGGTTGGCTCCTGGGCGGAAGGGGCTTTCACGTTTTTGATTTTTGCGGCGAGTTCCTGCCGTTCCGCCTCCGCCCGTTTGTAGTCCGCTTCCGATTCCTTGGCCATGACCCGCCATTCCTGGACGAGTTTGGAGCATTGCTCGTTTTGTAATTTCAGGGAATCGATAACGTAGTACAAGTAATCGTTCTCCTCGATCAGTTCCTCGCTCGGCGTACACCCGGGAAAAAACGAGAAGACAGCGATGCCTGTGACACAGAGGAAAATCGGAATGGCTTTCATGGCGATACCCTTGGAGAGAACATAATGTGGACCGATAAATTCAATGGCCTACCGCGTGTATTGAATCTGCAAAATCACGGAGTTCTTTCAAAGCCCTTTTCTGCTCAAAATGATTTCCCGCAACGATGACCGTAGCGCCCGCTTTCGCCTTGGCGGCGGCCTCCTTTGCGCTTGTTAAACCACCTCCAACGATGAGGGGCAAGAGACATTGCTGTGAAACAGCTTCAACCATGACGTCCGGCACCGGCCTACGCGCGCCGCTTCCCGCTTCCAGGTACACCAGCTTCATCCCCAGGTAGCGGGCGGCAAGAGCGTGTGCGACGGCGATATCCAGGTTGTTCCGGGGCAGGGGACGCGTGGCGCTGATGAATTCCACGCTCGTCATTCCCCCCGATTCGACCAGGAGATACGCGGTGGGAATCGCTTCCAGGTTGTAATCCCGGATAACGGGTGCGGCCTGTATGTGCTGACCGATGAGGTAGTCCGGATTACGCCCGCTGAGAAGGGACAGAAACAGGATCGCGTCCGCTTCCGGCACTACGTGCTGGGCGGCGCCGGGAAAAAGAACAACTGGACGGTCGGTGGCTTCCTTCACCAGTTGAACGCTCCGCACGACGTTCTCACGGGCCACCAGACTCCCTCCGACGAGAAAACCATCCACGCCGTTTTCGGTGGCTGCTGCCACCAGGTCGCGTACGGCGTTCGCCTCCGTGTCGTCGGGATCGATGAGCAGAAAAAACAAGCGCCGGTTGCTGCGTCGGGCTTCGGTGATGTGTTCGTAAACGGTGGCCAAAGCTAATCTTGAGGCAGATATTCGTGTGCTCGTTCCAGGATTTCATCCAGCCGGGATAAATCCTTCGCGCCCGCGGTTGCAAGGTGCGGTCTCCCGCCGCCGCCGCCGCCGAGGTCCTTGGCGATGGCGCCCACGATGTTCCCGGCGCTCCATTTTCTGGATGTGATCAAGTCGTCGGTGACCACACAGACCAGGCCGATCTTTCCGTCGATCTCGGAGGCGAGAATGCCAACGCCGCTATCCAATCGCTCGCGCAGCACGTCGCCGAGCGCTTTCAGCGCGTCGTGGCTGTTGATGCGTACTTTTGTCGCGACGAAGCGCACGCCCCGAATGGTAGGAGCACGGGAAATGATCCCTGTCAACCGTTCCTTTTCCTGTTCAAGGGACAAGCGGGCGAATTCTTTTTCCAGCTCGCGTATCCGTGCATGAAGGGTTTCCGTTTCATTCCTGGCCTTGACCAGGTCCGCATGCAGGTTGCGTATGTATTCCTCCACGCCCGCGCCGGTCACTGCCTCGATGCGCCGTGTGCCGCTGGCGATGGAGGACTCGGACACGATCTTGAACAAGCCGATTTCCGCCGTGTTGGCCACGTGAGTGCCGCCGCAGAATTCCAGCGAGAAGTCACCGAACTGCACGACGTTGACGCGGTCGCCGTACTTGTCGCCGAAGAACATGAGCGCGCCCATTTTCTTCGCTTCTTCGAAGGGAAGATCGCGGAGATGTGTGCGGGGGATCGCTTCCCGTATTTTTTCATTGACCAGTGTTTCGATGTCGCGGATCTGGTCTTCCGTGAGTTTGTCGTAATGCGAGAAATCGAAACGGAGCCGCCGCGCCTCCACAAGGGAACCCGCCTGCTGGACGTGCGGACCAAGTACTGCGCGCAGGGCGCTGTGGAGAAGGTGTGTGGCGCTGTGATTGCGCATGATGGCTTTCCGTCGTTCCGCATCTACTCGCAGGCGTACGACTTCGGAAATGCGCAAATCGACGTCCGTCTCCGGGATGAGGTGAACGACCGAGCCCTGGGTCCTGGCAACCCCGTTCACGGCGAGTTTGTGCCCTTCCGCTTCCAGGGTGCCGACGTCGCTCACCTGGCCGCCCGCTTCGACGTAAAACGGCGTCCTGTCAACGACGACGTACGCCTTGCCGTCCTCCTGGCGCAGACCGATGATCTTCGCGTCCGTCTCCAGCGTGTCGTACCCGGTGAACGCTGTTCCGCTCGCCCCTGGCGCGATGTCGAGCTCGAGTTCGCCTTCCTCGCCGGCGAGGGATAACGTGAACTTCGACTTCGAGGCGTCGCGCGACCGGTTTTTTTGCTCGTTCATGTGCGTTTCGAATTCCGCTTCATCGACGTCGAGGCCGCGCTCCCTGGCCATGAGCGTGGTCAGGTCCAGTGGAAACCCGTACGTGTCGTACAGCTTGAACGCGTCCGCGCCCGAAATGCGGTTCGATCCTTCCTGCTTGACCCGCGCAGCCACCTGCTCGAAAATTTCCAGCCCCCGGTCCAGCGTGGCGTTGAAACTCTCTTCCTCGGCCCGTATGATGTTTTCCACGACCTCCCGCTTCCCCGTGATTTCGGGAAAGACGTCACCCATTTGATCTACGACTGTTTCCACGATCCTGAAAAGGAACGGCTCCCGCATGCCGAGTGTGCGGCCGAAACGGGACGCCCTCCGCAGGATGCGGCGCAGGACGTATCCCCGTCCCTCGTTGGAAGGAACGGCGCCGTCGGTGATGGCGAACGTCAGCATGCGGACGTGGTCGGCGATAACCCGCATGGCGATTTCGTTTTCCGCTCCATCGTACGGACGAGCGGAAAGCTCCTCGATCCGTTGGATGAGAGGACGGAAGATATCGGTGTCGTAATTCGAGGTCTTGCCCTGGAGCACGGCGCAAATGCGCTCGAAACCCATCCCCGTGTCGATGTGCCGCTTGGGCAGGGCGTGGAGTTCGCCGCTTTCGTCCCGGCTGTACTGGATGAAGACGAGGTTCCAGATTTCCATGACCTCGGGCCGGTCGGCGTTGACCAGTCCCGCGCCGGATTTATCCGGTGTCATGTCGATGTGGATTTCCGAACAAGGTCCGCACGGTCCCACATCGCCCATTTCCCAGAAGTTCGTCTTCTCGTCGAAGCGCAAAATGCGGCCTGGTTCGATGTCCGTTTCCGATTTCCAGTACTCGAACGCCTCATCGTCGGTCGTGTACACGGTGGCGTAGAGACGGTCCTTGGGAAGCCCCCAGACAGCAGTCAGCAATTCCCACGCCCAGGCGATGGCTTCCTTCTTGTAGTAGTCGCCGAAAGACCAGTTGCCCAACATTTCGAAAAATGTATGGTGGTACGTGTCGCGGCCGACTTCCTCGAGGTCGTTGTGCTTGCCGGATACGCGGATGCACTTCTGCGTGTCGGCGGCGCGGGTGTAGTCGCGGGAACCGGTGTTCAGAAACACGTCTTTGAACTGGTTCATCCCCGCGTTGGTGAACAGCAGCGTAGGATCATCCAGGGGAACCACGGGAGCGCTCGGCACGATGCGGTGGCCGCGTTCCTTGAAAAAGTCCAAAAACGATTGTCGTATTTCGTTTGACGTCATGGAAACACTGTATTTGTCTTCCGATTGTCGAATTCTGTTGACGCCGCGATTATCACGTGATTATGGCGTGTTCGTGGCGTGATGATGTTCGTCCTGCGCG
>JALUUP010000071.1 GCA_027021285.1 Bacteroidota bacterium
CGCTCCCGTGATGCGCGACCATTCGCGGGAACCCTCGCTATTCATTTCCATGGTCACCACCGCGGCGCCAAATCCTCCGGCCGATTGATCCGTCTGGGCCCTGGCGTTGACAATCACGTCACCGGTAAGTTCCGGTTTCTTCTTCAATGCATACAGGATGTAGTACGAACCCTCCTGGTATTGAACGGGTTTCGCGCTCCACGCAAACTGGAAATCCGGGGGAATAGCGTTCTGCACATCTTCCCTCCGCAAGACATTCTGCACACGCTGTTTCTGCGATTCGGAAGCGATCACCACGCCAGTCTGCGCATCGTAGCTGAACAGCGATCGAAAGGGATGCTCTTTCTTGAACTTTGCCTGTTTTTCTTCCTGGCTGAGATTCGCTTCCAAGAGTGAATCCGCTTTCGCCAATGAATCGCTCGCGGAAGCCACCTCGTTCGTATCGCTGGAGATCAAGGTGTCGGTCGAAGCAGCCAGCGTGTCTTCCAGGTTTTCTCCAAGCAAGACTTTATCGAGATTGTCGAAGACCTTCTCGACGACCTTGGGATCCTGAAGAAGCTTGAACTCCAGCTGTGCCGTTTCCTGGATGAGCTGGCGCACTTCTTTCTCGTTGCTCACGCCCGGCAACTCAAGCACGAGACGTCGCTGGCCTTGTTTCTGGATACTGGTCTCCGAGACACCGTACTGGTCGATGCGGTTCCGTATGATTTCCACGGCCCGATCGACTGCTTTCTCCGTCTCGTCCTTGAGATACGATAAGACTTTGTCGTTGTCGTCCCGAATGTCACCATAGTACCGGCTGAGACGCAGATTTCTCTCCGAAAACTGGCGGGTAAAAACATCCAGAATGGGTTCATCCGTTTTCTCCGCCTGCTTCCTTGCCTCGGCAATGATTTCCCGCAGTAATTTGTCCTGGTTCTTCGCCATCTTTTCCAGCATGGACAGGACATCCACCTCCATCGTTACATACATTCCTCCCTTCAGGTCCAAGCCAAGCTTCAAACGGTGTGTGCGCGCATAACGAATATCTTTCTCATGCTCATCGTAGTACCGCGCGCTGTCCTTCCCGGACAACTGAGCAAGTTCGCTCTGGTACTGGTAATCATCCCATGTAGGCTTGAGAGAAAAAACAGCCAAAAGAATAAACGCGATTATAAGTGCAATACGGAATCGGTGTTTCTTCACAGGTAGGGTTATCTCCGATTAATTCTGTTTTAATTTCCAGCACACGGTACAATCGTGCATAGGCTAATTAATATAACACCGGTTCCTTTTGAAAGTCAAACAACGAAGAAGCGGGAACCAGCCGTTACGGTCATGATACAAGACGGAATTCCTCTACAGTGGTTGTTTTCGCAACCTTTTCCCGATGAAAGCCATTTCGGAAAATCATTTTTTCGGCGTTCTTAACACACGTTCCAACCATCTCTTCAACAATGGATGTCTTTCATATTTTCTCCGTTCTTCCAGTATCCGGCGAGCCAACGGGGTAGAGAGTCTCCCCAGCGCTTGTATTGCAACCAGCCGCATGCGCCACGACGGCTCTTCCAGTATGCGCGAAAGATCACCGAGCACAGCAGGTTCAACATCCGCAAACTCCGACAGCGCCAGGACAGCGTCGCGCCGCTCCACCAGGCTGGGGCCGGGCTGTGCAAGCCGCCTGATCTTGGGCAGCGCCGCTACAGCGTTCATGGACGAAAGGTAGGACAGGGCGGTCCGACGCAACACGTTGCGAAAAGAGTTTTTATCGAGATATTGCATGAGGAGAGGAATCGCGTCGAGAGAATCGAGCTGGGCCAGAGCGGACAAGGCGCCTGCTTCCACGTAGTAACTGGAGTCGTTCAACTTTTCTCGAAAGAACGGACGCAGCGTACGATCGTGGTAACGCGATAATCCATTAACGGCGCGAGCGCGGATCGTCGGTTTCGCATTATCGAGGAGCGAACGATACAGCGCTTTCAGCTGACGGCGGTAGATGACCGAATCAATGTTCACGCGTCCCAACTCGTCAAGCAACACCTCTTGTACGCCGTAAAACGGATCGGCGCGAAGAGCTTCCGCCAGCGCTTCGAACACCCCTGGTTCACCAGCGCGCGCAACGAGTTGTCTTCCGGCCCAAATGCGACGGGTGAAATCATCGTCGCGGCGGACCTGGTAAACCAGTTCATCAGTGGTCTTGTCAAACGATAGCGTGCACATCGCGTTGAGCCCATGATTGAAACTGACTAACCGGGGCTGCGTGGCGAGACGAAACCGCAAGGTCGTGTCGGCGGAGGCAATATCGACACGCTCGACACGTTCCCAGCCATCACCGGAAAACTTGATGTCGAGCATAACACGGAAGTCGCGGCAAAGGTCGTCGCGCTCCTGGACCTGGCGCACCCGCAATACGCATTCTTTCTTCTCCGCATCCCAGGATTGGGTCACGTCGAATTCCGGCCATCCCGCACCATAGACCCACTGCTTGAAGAACCAGTACAAATCCACCCCGGTGACATCTTCAATAGTACGCTTGAAATCGTTCGATTCCACCGATGCAAAGGCGTACCGCGTAGCGTAGTTTTTCATGACGCGCCAGAATAATTCCTCGCCCAGCATGTAGCGTATCATGTGCAGCGTGATCGCGCCGCGGCCATAGACGTTGGCATACCCATTTCGTTTGTTCGTCACCATTGGCGTGCGTCCCACCTGCCTGGTCCATTTCCGCAGGTTTTCCATCGCTTTCCATCGCTGGTAGCGGTACACTTCTTCTCCTTCATGATACTGGCTCCAGCATTGCTGGAAGAAGGTTGCAAACCCCTCGTTGAGCCACCCGTTCTGCCAGTCGATGTAGGTGACGTAATCCCCCCACCACTGGTGGGCGAGTTCATGCGCAATGAGTCCGTCGGGTGAATAATCGAGGGCGGCCCGTGGGGAAACGACCGTCCGGGTGTCGTTCAGAACTGTCGCGCTCGTGTTTTCCATGCCGCCATAGAGGAAATAAGCGACGCTGATTTGTGCATACTTGTCCCATGGATACGGAACTCCAATCAGTGTAGAAAAAAACCGGACCATCTCGGCCGTAGTGCCGTAAGCTCTCTCGACATCGCGCTTTTCCTGCCCCGGGTAGTAGTAACTGAGTACCGGCACGCCGTCGGCTTCGTCTTCATAGATGTCGTACATTCCAGCCGCAAACATGATGAGGTACGAGCTGTGCGGCTTGTCCTGTATCCAGTGAACGGTCTTGCGGTGATGCGCTTCGTCGTACCTGGTCGAAACCCGGCGCCCGTTTGAAAGCGTGGTAAAAGAATCGGGGACGGTCGCGAATATTTCCGACGTCGCCTTGTCGTTGGGATAATCATAGCAGGGAATCCAGTGGCGATTGTCCTCTCCCTGCCCCTGCGACCAAATCTGGTACGGATCGCCGGGGAAACTGGCGTCCGGAGCAATGATGTACAACCCCCGGCGAGGAGTACATTCGTATTTCACCCGGTACGTTACAAGCTGGTCGATGCGAAGAGGTGTGGATGGACGAAGGACAAGGACGGAGGAGTCGTACGTAAATGCAACCGGGCTTCCATCCATTTCGACATCATTGATCGTCATGTCGACCGCGTCCAGCGCTATCTCGCGCAGATTCGGACGCAAAGAAGAAATCGTCGTGGCGACCGTTCCAAATACTTTCTTATGCTCCAGATCGAACGACAATTCAATCCTGATGTGCCGAACATCGTACGTTCGTTCGCGCCTGCCAAAATCTTGTTCCTGCGACTTCGACGAACCGGCCATCATGAGAAAAAGAAGAAACAGCATCATTTGTGATCGCACCGTCATAGGACATCACTCCCTGGATAAGGCAAGGTTAATTGCATTCCTGGAAAAGGGGGAAACAACGAGAACACATCGGGTTTTCGAAGATCAATGGATGCGCAAGATGTGCCTTGAGAGGCGCACGGCGCCCGATGTCATTTCGACGAGATACATTCCGGCCGGCAACCCGTCACCGAGGACCGTCACCTGGTGTGTGCCGGAAGGGAACTCGTGCTTGGCCAGTAGAAGGACCTCCCGGCCGAACATATCGAAAACTCGGATCGTGACCCGGTGCAGGCCGGCAGGAAGGTCGAACCGAATCGAGGTGTTCACACGAAATGGATTCGGAAACGCAGGATAAAGACGGAATCCCTGAACAATGTTCGCAAGATCCACTCCCGTGGTCGTCGAAACAACGACATCCCACGAGGTTGTATCCGATAAACACCCGTCGCTAACAAGACAGGAAACGATATACGTTCGCGCGCTGTCGAATTTCACAGTAAACGCCGCGCTGTCACTGCTTTGCAGTTTGCCGTCAACCAGCCACCGGTACGTCATCCCATCATTGTCCGCGTCGGTAGCTTTGACGGAAAACACTTGCAGGCTGCCGGGAGCCAACGTGTCGGTCTGCCCGGGAACGCGCGAAGAAATGACCGGAGCCTGGTTGTCGGATTCCTCGACCCAGATCTGCCGGGTACAACGCAGGGTATCCGCGTCGAATCGTGTCATAGTCGCTAACATGGTTGTAACGTTTCCACACAGCGGCCGCCGTACCAGCAAGCGCCATCGTTCCGTATGTGTTCCGCCCGGTTGCAATGACGGTATGGGGCGAAGGACGGTTTCTCCTTCAGCGAGACGGAAAACAGTCGTGTCGAAGCTCAAACCCACTTCACCGCCGGTAAGCGAAACAGAACCCCGGTTTTCCACTTGCACCGTGACCGGAAGCGGGTCGGGCACGTAAGTACCTGCGACGACGCGGACCGAATCATCAGCGGCAATGTTACACGCGACCGCAAACGCCTGTCCAGGGATACGCACGACCGTCGCGCACGTGTCATCGGGAAAACCCGTACCGGAAACGACAGTCATGACGGAAACAGTAGTATCGCGGAGAACAACATGCGTCGTATCGATATGCAGGAGGAATATCGCGCTATCGGCGCCTCCCGGTACGATGGATGACAAGGTTCGTTGCGTCACTCCATCGTTCACTGAAAGAATTGACGGCAGAACGACTTTGACGTCCGCCTTCGCCCTCGTGCCACCGCCGTTCCTGACGATAACAAGAAATGCAAACGGGTTGGGAGAATATCCTTCCCCGGATCGGCTCACGGATTCAGATGAACACGCAGACTGCATCCGCGGTCCCGCGACCGGAATATTGATTGCGAGATCGCGAGTAGCCGCAGGCAATTCACTGCTTTGCATCGAGACGGTAAGTCGTACCTGTTTGTTTGAAGTCTGGGGAGCGAAGTACGCCTTCCACGAGACCATTGAAGATTGACCGGGATCGAGATCGGATGGGACACCCGGTTGTTGAGCGGGCGTGGAAGCGTCGAGGGTCGCACCGGTTGGCAGCGAGATGGACCCCGCGACGCCGGAGAGTTGTACGAGACCTGTATTCGTTAATGTCGCCGTGATGACAGCAGGCTCCGGTTCGTAACTGCCGAGAGACGAGTTCCAGGTGAGCTGTACGGGTGCGGTAGCGGTCAGTTCCGCCCGCGGCTGTGGCGGTATAAGACGAATATTCAGCGTCGGTGAATCGGCGACAGTGCATCCGCGGTTCTGCGTGAACGACGATAGTGTCAGCGGAACATCCACAGCTTGTTGCGTCATGCCGCCCTCGAACCGCAAGGTCAGGAAATTCCCCGGAGACGCTACGATCGCGCGCCCGGAAAGAGAGATCGTCGCACCTGTCGGCGTCGGTGTCATAACCGCCGTCATCGCGGGGAACGCACCATCCACGGAAACGGACCGCGGGTGCAATCTGCTGGTGTCGAAATCCAGAGTCAAGGTGCCTGCATAAACTCGGCCCGGCAGCGAGGCCGGTTGAATGGTCACCGTGAGTTCCCCTTCGCGTCCTGATTCGAATTCCGGCGCCGACAACCCGAGAGCTACCGGCTCATCCTGGTTTCCAGCCGGTCCGACCGTGTACCGACCTTCGCCCGTCCCCGATTCATTATCCTTGTTCACCACAACCTGCACCAACCGCTCGAAACCATCCCGGCACTGGTTGTTGGAAGTGTACGTTACGACGCATGGTTTATTGCCGCCCCGCAGGATGGAGATCAACTCCATCTCGAAACCCGAGCCCGCGTTACCCCAGTACTTACCGCCCGTATTATCAGCCAGGGTTTTCAGGTTCTGCGAATTCCCCCCTCCAATGACCGAGACGCTATACACCGGGACCTTGTTCGTATTCGCCAGGAGGATAACGTCGGAGAGCGAAGCACTGCTTCCGTCGTCCGTGCCTTCGGACAAGACCAGCACGGCCTGGACGGTATTGGATGCATTACCCGTGACTTCGTTGATAGCCGCGGCAACGGCGTCCCAGAGGTGGTTTGCATCGTTGGTAGCCGTCAATCCGTCCACGGCCTGGGACAGGAACGTTTTATCCGTGGTCATGAGGACAAGAACGGAATGCGACTTGGAATAGGCGATCAGTTCACCTTCATCCAGGACACCATCGAACTGGTCGATCACGTTTTTCGCGGCGTTCTTTGCGACCGTCACTCCCGTGACGCCCATCTTGCTTCCCCGTCCAATGACAATGGCAAGTGAAAAATTGTTCGTCTGCGTTGGACATGAAACCGACGTCACTGTCTGTTCGACACTGTCTTCAAAAACCGTAACGTTCGCCTTCGTCAGGTTCTGTTCCACCTTGCCGTCGATGGTGGTGGTTACGTTGACACGAATCGTCGGAAAACCGGTTGTATCGATGGCAGACACGATTGGAACGAGCTGAGCCAATGCAACCGGTCCGCAAAGCAGAAGTACAACGAAAATCCAGAAACTTGATCGCGGGAACATGTGACGGTAACTCCTCAAAATCAAAGAACGATAAAAAACCTGGAACAACAGGGTTACCGATAAAATACGTCATTTGAAAGGAAAAGCAAGGTTGCACACCCGACCCCTCGAATGATTACCAGGCCGATGAACTTCCTCGTACAGCGGATTGAAATTCTCGCCGGAGACTCGTACAATTGAAAAAGCGATTTCGCACATTTCGGATCACCTATGAGCTACACATCCATCCTGGCCCGAATCGAAGACAACCTGAGCTCGAGCGAACCATTCGCTATCGAGATTCACGATGCGGATCTCAGCGCGTTGACACAGAAAGAAGCGCGGGATCTGAGCCTGAAATACCACGGGGATGTTTTGATCACTCTGCCCGAAAGCGAACAAGCATATTTCGACTGGGTGAAGAAAGAAGACCCCGCTGTCTGGGACGACCTGTGGGGAGAAGGAGAATTGTACACCGTCGGTATTTCTTTCCTGGAGCAACTCCTGGATGCGGGGAACGGCTTTCGTATCTGCGATCTGCAAAAGGTGGATAATTACTTTTTCACCAGCCGCCACATCAAACAGCCGGAGGGATGGGAATATCTCGAGACCGTGATTGAGAAAATTCGCGGTGGTGAATCGATCTCTCCGTCAGACGCGCTGTTGTTCACCATTTCCATCGAAGACATCGACATTTGGCGTTTTTCCCACCGCCATGACATTCCCGTGGCAACGGCCAAATCCCTTGTCGCCGATCTTGTGCGCGAACATCTGCTCGTGCATCTCACCGACAGCGAAGATCTCGTGAAGTATATCGATTTCTAAGCTCCGCAACGGGCGTCACTTCGACTCCCGGTAGCAGTACATTTTGTCGATGGATTGCAGGACATATTTCCCCTCGATCCGTTTAAATTCCAGCACACACGTACACGGTTTTTTCCCCCGCCGAAAATCACGGTAGCGTCCGGTACCGTAGAAAAGCATGATCGTCATCCCCAGGGTTTTGTATTCGCGGATACGTTGGCCGAAATGATCGCGCAGGACGAGGTATGCTTCCGATGGAATCAACATCCGTTCGAATTCCTGGTCGATGTAGAAGTGGACGGCATCCGGAATGAGGGCGACGCAGGCGGCCGAATCAGATTGCAAGGTCTTGACGAACGTTCGCGCAAACTTCTTGAAGCGACTGTTCACCGGCAAAGGCGTCGGCAATGCGGTTGTTCCACCGCTCGAAAGCAGGAGAATACATGACACGATCATGACCGGGAGAAACCTTGATTTCCTGTGCACTGGAGCGATCATCATGGTACCTCGTAACGAGAGTGAGTCAAACCCCGCTGCCGCAAGACCTCAGCGGATGTAAGATCAGCCGCTGATCCTGAAAAAACAAGATCCCGTGCGCACGCGCGGCGAAACGAATGTTCACACGAGCACACGCGATCCTCTCTCAAGGTTGATCACCGGGTGGGCGCCATGGGGTACGGTGATAGTACAGAGAACGGATCAGTCGTTCGGAAACAACTCTTTATCCGTGCTTTCCAGTCGTGCCAGTTGTTCGGGCGAAAGGGTTCTCTCAGCCATGGGAAACAGGATATGGTCCTCTTTCTGAATGTGATTGCGGAGCAAGGTGACAATCTGGAGAGAGTTGTTGTAGATATCGTCGAGATGTTGGCTGGAAGATTCCGAAGAGACACTCGATATACTTTGCGTGAGGTTCTCCAAGGCCTCCCACAACATTCGATGTTCACTGCGCATCACCCCCGTGGGTCCGCCGGGAGGCAAGACACGTTCCATTTCCGGAAAGAGGTATTGCTCTTCCCTCTCGTTATGAGTCCGGATATCGTTGTTAATAAAATCCACGGCGTTGCGAATCCGGTTGTAATCTTCTTCATTGAATCCTTCGGACCGTAAGCGGTTAGACGCGTCATCGAGAATCGACAGCGTGGCCAGCCCGTGTTGGTGTTCTTTCATGAGACGTTCGAGGAAGCTGTTCATTATTGTATATCTCCTGTCACTGTATGTGAATTGGGTTTTTCCGGGGGAGCGTAACCGTAATTATGCTCATAAATTGGTTTATCGATTTCGCGGATTCTGCGGGTGTATTCTTCGGGAGTGATGGAGGTGTTCCAATATCCCGTAAGCATTCCGAGCCCGGTTGTAAAGAGGAAAATAAGAACAACGATGGCCATCACCAGCGCAGGTTTCACTCCTTTGAATTTTCTGTGCGCCTTGATCTCCACCGCCTTGGCAACAGGACAGGCATCGATGCATTCCAGGCACGTCGTGCACTCATCCGACCACACTCGTTTGAGTTTGTCCACCTTGATCGCGGATGGACACGCTTTTGCACATTTCCCGCAGTCCGTGCAAATGCTGGTGTTCCTGGTCACCCTGAACGGGCTGAACAAGCCCACGACACCGAGCAACGCGCCGTAAGGACAGAGAAAACGGCACCAGAAATTCTTCACGAAAAGCGAGAGAAGAGCGAGACCGGTGAGCACGTAGATCGTTGTGGCTCCGGGCCTGGCGAAAAACAGCAGCATCTTCACGTCGGCAACCTTGTTATACGGGCTGTCCAGGAATGCACGAAGGGCTTCCGGTGTCATCTGGAAAAAGACAACCATAATGAGAAAGCCCAGCATCAAATACTTGAGCGATCGCAATGGAATATCGAGCCAGACCGGAAGAACAAAATTTCGTTTAAACAGCTTCTTTCCGAATTCCCCGATGTTCTCCGACAGGAACCCGACCGGGCACATCCAGCTGCAAAAGGCCTTTTTAAAAACCAGCGACATCAGGATGATGGCAACAAGAATCACCATTCCCGCTGGGTGCACCGGGTGCAGTATCCCTGTCTGTAAAAAATACCACAGGCTCATGAGAGCACTGATCGGCAAGAATCCTTCAACTCCTGGTGGACGCGTCGTGGGAGGGACCGCCGGATCGAGGCTCGTGTGATAGAACCGGATGAATTCCCATCCAATCCACAGACAGAGAACCACGAAAGCAACCTGCACGGCGAGACGCAAGTGCTGTCCATGTTGTATCTTTGCGCGTTCAAGGTTTTTTTTCATAATCTATTATAGACTCTTTTATCGAGTTACTGAAGAAAAAAACTCAGGAGTCCATGTTCAGGGATGCGATCTTGGATATGCTTTTTTCCTTCACGTCGGCGATGGTTTCATCGGCCAGCATCTCGAATGCCTCCGTGCGGATCTTCCCCCACCTGTCATGCACCGGGCAGGGATGTTCGGTCGAACAACCGGGAAAACCGAGGATACATTCCGTGAAGATGCTCATCCCGTCAAGCGCGTTCACGATATCGATCAGTCGTATTTCCTCGGGTGATCGTCCGAGAACGAACCCTCCCTTCGAGCCCTTGTACGACTTGAGAATACCTTTTTGACTCAATTGCTGGAGGATCTTGGCCAGGAAGTGCACCGGTATTTGAAGTTTCGCTGCAATCTCCTTGATCAAAATACGGCGCCCCCGCTCCAACGTGGAGATGTACAGCACCGCCTGCAACCCGTATTCACATCCTTTACTAAATATTATAGACATCGATAATAGACTCCATTATCCTTTATCAAGATAACGGTTCGTTCCTATTGAAGTCAAGGTGAAAGCTTTTTCCACGCCTCCGGAATTTCACTGGCACGAACTTCCAGGAACCTGTCATTGCAAGGGTGAAGCCCGCCACGCCGTGATCCCTGCCACGATACAAGTTGGTCGCTCCGTGGAGGTCAAGCAATCCGCGAATGTGAACGTGCGCGCTCCATCCGCCACCCGCGGAACTCTCCGCCAGCGATGGACTCGCAAACCCAGCGCACGGAATGTATTTAAAAGTATTCTGTAATCATTTCCAGTTTTTCGTGAGAATGGCGTTTTAACAATATTCCATCCGTCGCGGAAGTCATTCATTTCAGGCGTTTCTTTTGGTGTGTCGCGAAATTAATTGGTATATTTCATAACCTCCATGGTGAGGAGCAGTATCATCCTTCCGCTCTCGACAACGATCATTATTCTTGATAAAGTCATGAGACCAGCACGATTTCTCCTTGTTATTCTGATATCCATTCTTTGCGTGGCCGGCCGGGCGTATTCCCAGGGCTGGACCATTCAATTGACTCAAACCACGGCCCTGACGGCGATCGATTTCGTCGATACACAAACCGGCTGGGTTGTCGGAGAACATCCGACCGGCGGTGGACAACCTCTCCCCGGCATGATCTTCGCCACTCAGGACGGCGGCCAGACCTGGAACATGATGATTCAGAACGTTCCCGTACTGGACAGGCATTTCATGGGAGTGGATTTCATCGACCACCTGAGCGGATGGGTGTGCGGCGAGCAAGGTACCATCATCTACTCCAGTGACGGCGGTCAAACGTGGGTGGACCAGACGCCCGGAATCACCAACGAGGACCTCCGCGACATCGTATTCATAGACCCGTGGAACGGCTTTGCCATCGGCGGCAACAATGCCGGAATTTTCTCCACCGATGGAGGCGCGACGTGGGACACGCTCACGAACCTTCCTCCCGGCAATGGATTAACCCGAATCCAATACATCCAGGGGAGGTTGTACACGTGCGGCGAAGACGGACAACTCTACTACAGCGACGATCTAGGCATGTCGTGGTTCGACCGGTCACTTGCCGGGGCCCCGCGAATAGAGGGGATGAAATGGGTCGATATCGGTACCGGCTTCATCACACTTCAATTCGGGCAAATACTCATGACGGTGGACGCCGGCATGTCCTGGCAATCCATTTCTCCCGGTGGTTTCGGAAACCTTCACGCCGTGGATGCCACCGATCCCAACACGATCATTACTTCCGGGCAGTCAGACTTGATCCTTCACACTTACGACGCAGGAGCCAGGTGGCACACGTACAGTACCGGCTTGAGGAACCACCAGTTGCTCGACCTGGCCTTCGTGAATCCGCTCGACGCCTGGGCCTGCGGCGGCAGGGATTTCGGCACCTTCCAGTCCAGGGGGTTTGTCGCAAAGTGGGATGGCCGGGCGCCGGTTATTTTCATGCCATCGGTTCACAATTACGACACGCTTCTGTGCAACATTGACGACGTTGACACGCTCAACGTGCGCAACCTTGGAAACAAGGACCTCCGCTTGACAAGCTGGAAGACCGTCGGGACGAATCTTACGGAGTTTTCCGTCATCAGCCCTTCGTTTCCAGCCACCATTCCTCCCGGGGGCAACATCGACCTCCTGGTGCGGTGGAAACCCGCAGGACTTGGTCCCAAGACCGCCGAATTGCAGGTTTTCAACGACGATCTTCTCCGCAACCCGCGCCGTGTTCACCTGACCGCGTACAAAGACTCCTCGGAGATCGGCATATCCCGGACGTACGTTTCGTTCCGTAATCTCTGCATTGGATACAGCCTGGAGGATTCAATCAGTTTGTTTGCTTTCGGAACGGTAAACCCCGAGCTGATAAGCATTACAAAAGTGAGCGGAGACGATGTGTTTACGATCTTTGATCCATCGACCCCGCGGATGCTCTCTTTCCAAACACCTACCAAGATCAAGTTTCGTTTCACGCCCCAGCAACTCAAGGACTACCAGGCGACGTATCGCATTACCGCCACACCTTGCAACCGTGAATTGTACTTCGTCCTGTCGGGGCAGGGCGCCGTCACAAAGCTCAACGCAACACCCGCGGCGATCGATTTTGGAAAGGTCGAGCTCAAGGACAGTGTCTTCAGGGAAATCTACGTTACGAACGTCGGTAACTACGAAGCGAAAGTCACGCGTTACAAACTCTTCCCCAACTACCCGAACGTGACCTTGCGCGACAGTTCGCTCTTGCCGTTGAACCTGGGACCGCACGAAAGCAAGAAATACATGTTTGCCTTCGCGCCCGATTCCATCCACACGGTGAATGCCGTGCTCTGCCTCTATTGGGACGAACCATGCCCGGACTCCGTCTGCATACCCATCAGGGGACAAGGCGTCGCTGAACCGCGCATCGAGACCGACGCGTTCCTCCAGTTTCCCCACAGCATGTGTGAACCATCGGTCATGGACACGCTGTGGGTGTACAATACCGGGCATAAACGCCTGAAAATAACTTCAGCTTCGCTCGTCGGCGACGCGAAGGCCTCCTTCACGATCATCGAACCTTCGCTGCCGGTCTTCATTCCGCCCGTGGATTCAATCGCGTTTGTCTTCAAAGTGAACCACGATAAACCCGGACCGAAGGTTACAACCCTGCGCCTCGTTCATAATGACTCGGTGAACAACCCGACGGAAGTTGTTCTCATTGCCGACAAGGATGACGCCATTTTCAGCATCCTGGGCGACACCGCACGCGTGGAGCAGGTATGTGTTGGATCGGATTTTGCCCGGAACTTCACGATCAGGAACACGGGAACCGTGCCGATCACAATCACCGACATCAGGAATCTCACGAACAACGCCAACTTTACGTTCAGCGGACTCGCTCCCGGGGCCACCATCAAGCCGGGAAAATCACGACAGTTACGGGTCACGTTTTCGCCGGCGACACCGGGCGTCCAGGTTCTCAAGCTCCAGATATCCAGCTCGCCCTGTCGTTATCAACATCTCATGACGGTCACCATGCAGGGCATTGAAACGATGTTCAGCAGGAACCCGTCAACGCTGAACTTCGGCGACGTACGGATCGGCGAGCAATCAACCCTCCGCATCCACCTTCGCAACACCGGGGCCAACGCGCGCGTCGCAAAGATCCTGATACGACCTTCGGTGGCGGGGCTCAGCATTACGAACAGTCCCAAGACACCGTTCACGTGGCGAGCGGGTATCCAGGACTCGATCGAAGTAACGTTCGCTCCCGGTGCCGACGGAGCGATGAACACCGAGCTCCTGCTCATCGTGGACGCCGCCTGCCCGGACACCATTCGCATTCCCATCCTGGGAACGGGGACGACGTCGTACCTCGCGTTAAGCCGCTCCGCCCTTCCCCTCCTACTTGACGGCTGCGCGTTTGTACCCCGGTGCGACACTCTATTGATCACGAACACCGGTGTTTCCACCGTGCGCATCGATTCGCTTTTCATTCGCCAGGGCGGCGCTATATTTTCATTGCAATCTCCTCCCGCGCTTCCATTACGCTTGTCCGGCGGCGCCTCGAACCTGCTGACCATTTGCGCGCGACCGGGATTCATTGGATCGGAGCAGGGACAACTGGTCGTTGTCAGCGACGACCCCCAGCGTCCACGTATCGAGCTGCCTTTGCTCGCCACGCGGGATTCCGTGAATCTCGACATCGATCCCAGGACGATAGCGTTTGGCAACGCGGCCGCCTGTGATACAGGGCAAGCCGTTACCGTCACGATTCGAAACACGGGGACACTCAGCGATTCGCTCACACTGGACGCTTCCGCGCTCACCGCCTTCAACGTTCTCGATCCTTTCCCGATTTCATTGGGACCGGGAGAGACCCGAACGTTCCGGATCACGTTCTCACCCGGGACGGAGAACGCCTTCTCGGAAATTCTCCGCCTCAAATCCGGAATTTGTAAGAAATCCATTCCCATAACGTTGACCGGGATATTCGCCAACCAGGCGTACACCATCGATCGCAGCAGCGTTGACTACGGGGACGTCGCCATCGGCGTTTCGTCAACCCAAATCGTCAAATTGACCTCGTCCAACAAGCAGAACGGTCGGCTGAAGGAAATCGTTTTCTCCCCGGCCGCGTCGGCCTGGAGCACGTCGTTGACCATGCCATTCACCGTGCAGAACGTTTCGACCACGGACATTCCCGTTACGTTTACTCCAACCGATACCGTGGATTACTCGGCTACCGCCTGTCTGATTTTCGATCAGCCCTGCCCCGACACGATTTGCGTTACGCTGTCGGGAAAGGGCGTCCGGGGCGCGCTGGCGGCATCCGCGACACGGATAGTCTTCGGCGAATTGGCGCAGTGCGAATCCGGGCTCGACACGATCACGGTCATCAATACCGGCACGGGCGATGTGACGTTGACGTCCGCGACGGTCATGGGCGCCGGGGCCTCGTACTACGTGTTGACCAACCCCTTGTCCGGCAACGAGGTCCTGTCCCCGGCCGCAAGCAGGGATTTCTACGTTGCCTTCAACGCCCTGTCCGCTCCCGACGGTACGCACAACGCGTTTCTCCGCATCCAATCTTCGGACATCAAGCAGCCGGTCATGGATATCCAACTGGAAGGAACGCGCAGCACGCAGACGTTACCCACGATCGCGTTGCAGGATTTCGGAAACGTTGCGCTCGGACAGGTTCAGAACCGGCCTATTACCATCGCGAACAACGGCACGGCGCGATTCTGTATTTCTTCGGTCGTGGTGACACCGCCGTTCAGCGCATCCGCAACCTTGCCCCTGTGCATCGACCCGGGACAGAGCGCGGACGTCACTGTCACGTTCAACCCGATCGATACGCTCCTTTCCTCCGGCGAGATTTTGCTTGTCGTTTCCGGCCCCTGCCCCGACACGATCCACGTACGCGTTCTCGGACAGGGAACGCAGGGCGTCGTTGCGCAAACGCTGTCGCTCAACATGGGCGCCGTCGCTTCGTGCCTGACACGCGCCGACACGGTTGTGATCAGAAACGTGGGAGGCGCGCCCATAACGCTGACCCAGGTCCAGCTCACCGGCCCCGACGTCGCGCAATTCGGGATCGTACAGCAACCCTCGCCTCCATTCGTCATCGATCCGGGCAACTCCACCATCATCATCATTTCGTTCGATCCCCAGGGATTCCCGGATGGAAACAAGACCGCTTCCGTACTGACCACGTTCGACATCGGCGGAAAGACGCAGCAATTCTCAACCGCCCTGCGGGTCGTGGCTTCCACGCCGGCGTTCAACGCTGCCGGCGGCAACCTGGGAATGGTCACGGTCGGACAGAGCCGGAATGGATCGATAACGATCACGAATACATCGCAAGTGCCGATCACGGTCAACTCCATTTCAATCGACAGGATGGTCTTTTCCGTGGCAGGAACGACTCCTCCGCTGCCAGCCGTACTGCCCCCCGGGGGCGACCTTGTCGTCACCGTGCGGTTTGCCCCGACCGCGGCGGGGAGCATCACCGCAACGCTGACCGCATCCTCTCCCCAGCCCTGTCCATCGACGTTCGATTTCTCGCTGACGGGAGAAGGAGTCGAACGGGAAATCGTCCAGGCGGGCCTCAGCATCGGCAACATCCAGGGCCGCATCGACGACGTGATCGACATCCCGGTGGAAATCAACGCGGACGTCGGAACTGCGCAGGTTACATCGTACACCGGCAAGATCAGGTTCAATCGCACCATGCTCTACCCACGTGCAGTTGTCACCGCCCAAACCCTGTCCGAGGGAATGAGCGTGAACTTCTCGTACGACCACGTGGAAGGCGAGGTCACCATCAGCGCTTCCGGCGGGACCGTTCGTTCCGGCACCGGCCCGCTGTTTGTTCTAAAATGCCTTGTTTTGCTGGGCGACAACGTGGACACGCCGCTGGAAATCGACCAGGGCTTTGACTTCACTTCCGGGTTCGCCCGGGTGGTCGCCCGAGCAAACGGGTTGTTCCACCTCGTCGGGTATTGCCTTGGAAACGGAAACCGCCTGATAAGAATCACCGGTCAGAACCAGTTGTGGCAGAACCATCCGAACCCGTTCAACCCGGTTACGACGATCGAGTACGAAATAGCAGAAGACGGTTTCGTCAGCCTTATCGTGTACGATGCCCTTGGACGGGAAGTCACGCGTCTCGTACAAAAGCGGCAACAGGCGCAACGTTACCAGGTCGAGTTCGACGCCACCGGTCTTCCCAGCGGAACGTACTACTACATCCTTCGCAGCGGAAACTACCGCGCTTCCCGTAAAATGATTATTGCCAAATAAGCTATGCGTTTTTTCTCCATCATTCTGATTATCGGCCTGTGCGCGGGCACACAGGCGTACAGCCAGTCCTCCACCGAACCGTCTCCGCGCTCCGTTACCCGCGCGGGGCTGTACGGAAGCCCGGGATTCAATTTCTACCAGGGGACGTTCCAGGTCTTTGAAGGCAGCAAGGTCTGCGGAACGTTCACATCCGGCACCGGCCAGGGCCTCGTCCTGGGCGGTCTCCTGGAAATTCCGCTCCGGCGCAACCTCCTGCTGACCGGAAGAATCGGCTACCATGACGCCAGCGGGCAGTACGATACCGACACCCGCCTCGGCACCGTGATCATGCCGGACGGTACGCTGCGGGATGCCTTTGTCAACCATGTGCTCGACGCCACGATCTCCTACGTTACGAGCGGCATCGCCGTCCAGTACTACCCGTTCAACAATCTCGACCTGCACGTTGCGGCGGGACCGACGATAGGGATCGGCCTCAAGCACACGTTCATCCAGAACGAAAAACTCCTGGAGCCCCTGGAAGCGCAATTCATCGACAATACCCGTGAACACGTCGTCGCTTCCGGGAATATCGCGTCGTTCAAGAACGTCAGCCTCACACTCGACGCGGGCGCCGGCTACGACGTCCGCTTGACACGCAACATCATCGCCACGCCGGAAGTCCGGTACCGGTTTCCCGTAACGTCGGTCACCACGGACACGGATTGGAAAATCGCGGGACTGCAAGCGGGACT
>JALUUP010000072.1 GCA_027021285.1 Bacteroidota bacterium
ATCGGAAGTTTCCAGGTTTTCACCCAGGCATTCGTCATGACGGGAAGCGCACAGCCGGGCAGCGAAGGTGGTCCCAACAATGCTACGCTGTTTTACGTTCTCTACCTTTACAAGAAAGCGTTCCAGGAATTCAGGATGGGCTATGCTTCCGCCCTGGCGTGGGTCCTTTTCATTATTATCCTTCTTTGCACAGTTGTTCTGATGAAGATGTCGAAATCGCGCGTGTACTATGAAGGCGCGGATCAGAAATGAGGTCTCAGGTATCGCTGCAATATATCCGTGTCCGGTTATAACATGAGAAGCAGACGCATATTCTTCCTTGCCAAGACGACGATCCAGTACCTGGTCCTGTTGACGCTGGGGACCGCCTTTATGGTGCCGGTGATCTGGATGTTGTCTTCATCGCTCCACGACGCGCAGGGTGTATTCGCCCTGCCGTTCAAGTGGATACCGGAAATATGGCACTGGGAGAATTACTACCGGGTCGTGACGCTGCTTCCGTTTGGACGGTATTTCGTCAACACGTTGATCATTACCGTCCCGTACATGGTGCTGATGGTTCTTTCCTCATCCTTTGTCGCTTACGGGTTTTCACGTCTCCGTTTTCCCGGCCGCGACAAGTTGTTCGTCCTGTGCGTTGCGACGATGATGCTCCCGGGCCAGGTGACAATTATTCCGCTCTACATCATGTACTCAAAGCTCGGGTTGGTAGATACGTACTGGCCATTGATCATTCCGGCGGTTTTCGGCTCGCCGTTCTACATCTTTCTTTTGCGGCAGTTTTTTCTGACCATTCCCAGGGAGTTGGACGAAGCCGCTCTCATGGATGGAGCCGGGCACTTGCGAATATTTTGGAGCATCATTCTCCCCCAGGCTCGTCCCGCCCTCGCAACCGTCTTGATCTTTTCTTTCATCGGATCATGGAACGATTTCTTCGGTCCGCTGATTTATATCAACTCTCCGGAAAAGGCCACACTCACGTTGGGATTGAATCTCATGAAAACCCAGATCCTGGGATCAGGCGTCGTTGAATGGAACACGTTGATGGCGGCAGCTGTCCTGGTGCTCATACCGAATGTTG
The DNA here is from genome assembly GCA_027021285.1 of Bacteroidota bacterium. Lineage (GTDB taxonomy): Bacteria > Bacteroidota > Ignavibacteria > SZUA-365 > JAADGX01 > JAADGX01. The sequence goes on from JALUUP010000072.1 coordinate 1,082, forward strand.
TTCTTTTCTTCCTGGCGCAGAAACAATTCATGCGCGGCATCAATCTTGGAGGTATTCGTGGATGATCGAGTAAGCACTTGGAGGTCCGTCAGGCTGGCTAGAATCTGTTGTGCGACGTGGACGATCGTGCTGTTATCCGTCCTGATGGTGTCTTTGACTTCTTGTGGCGGAAAGAATGCGAATGATACCGAGATGCCGGCGGTGACGTTTAACTGCCCGGCAAATGCCCTCCAGATAAAAGCGCTGGAAGAGGAAATACCGGCTTTCACGGAAAAGACCGGCATCGAGGTGAAGTTGAATCCATTCAGCGGCGAAGAGAAGCTCTACGCGATGTTGGCGGCGGATCAGGCGCCGGACATCTTTTACACCAATACCGTGGTACGCGATAAGCTCGCCGCTGAAGGATATCTCCTGGATTTGAATTCGGTTGGAAGAGGCGATCCGTTTCTTTCACGATTGAGACCTGCTGTTATCGAGCGCGGAACGTCGATCGATGGAGGGTGGTACAGCATCAGCAACTGGGAATTTACGTGCGGTGTGTATTACAACCGGGACCTGTTCGATAAGTATGGGATCCGGTATCCCGACAGCATGTGGACCTGGGACGAGATGGTCGAAACGGCAAAGCGCTTAACGGCTGATTCGGATGGAGATGGCAGGATCAATCGATACGGCATATTCATTGGAAGCCATTTCGTCGAGGCATTCGAACTGATGAACCACGCTCCGATTCACCCCAACACCATTCTGCTCGATATCGCGCCGGAGTCACAGGAGGTGTACAGAAAATACCTCGGCCTGATGGCGGAAAACATCATGCCGGATTTGCGGCGAGTGCAAGCCATGGGTATGCAGGCACAGCAGCTTCTTGAGAACGGGCGCGTGGCCATGCTCGTCGAAGCTGTGCCGAATTCAAATCTTCTGGAGTATCTGACAATCAACGTCGGCCTGGCGCCCTTGCCGCGCTTTGACAACAAGGAACCCCTGTACTTCCGGTCGGGTAGCGGGGGGCTTTCAATCTACGCCGGTACGAAACACCCGCGGGCTGCCTGGCAAGTACTGAAGTGGCTTATTTCGGAGGCCGGCATTTATCAACCCAGCCCGGTGTTGAATGACGTCGATTTCGTGGGTGGCTGGTTCAAGAAATATCCACGGCTGAAGGGCTCCGGTTTCGAGACAGTGTGGAAGTTGAGCGAACGGTACAACGGCGGCGATCCTCGGTACTTCGTGCGGTTTTCCAGCTGGACGTCCCACGCGATCCTGGAGCAGTTCCAGCCGCTGCTCGATCAGCTATGGGGGAGATCGATTTCACTCGATGACTTACTGTCCCGTGTGCCGGAAATAAACAGGCACGTTTTGGACGAACTGGAAGACCTGTTGCGAAGCGGAAATCTCAAGCCGGCGTTTTCGAGGGCTCTCAGGAAGGAATACGAACGGGCGAAGGAGGAGATGGCCAACCTTGCCGGCACGCATCGTTGATTTTGCCGCGGCAGGAAACCGGAGAAGCACGCCAGAAATGAATGACCTGTTTTCATATAAACCACAAAGCGGTTCATCGGGAATCATTCTGTACGGCTCGCATGTCGTCGCGGAGATTCGGGATTTGAGCCTGTGCAACGTGAGGTTTCGTCCGGGCGGCCGCATTGTGTTCGGGGACGAGGTCCCGGTTCCGTTGTACTGGCAGCAATACATCGGGCACCAGGATCCCGAGAGAAGAGCAAATGTATTTTGCGAGGTTGCATGCGTCCACGCGGGCGAAGATTCGATTCATCTTCAATGCTCGGGCGAGAACGAATCACGAACGGTTCGCAGTATCTATGATATCGTGATTACATGCAAGGGGAACACGTACGTGTACGATGTCGAGGCCACATTCAGCATCAAGCCCGGCGAATCCTGGTACGTGGAATACAACCGTGATCACGGTGAGCTGGAATTCTGCAACCTGTGGCCACAGGGTTCTTTCACAACCGATCGTTCGACCGCAAAGTTGTATGAAGCCTGTTTCGTACAACGGGGAGCGACCGTCGTCCGCATTCCCCATCACCATCTTGAATCGTCGGATAAGCGCAACGTCATGATGGCCGAAAATGATCGGTTCATGTGGCTCCTGGAAGACGAGAATCCCGTGCTGGAGATGTTGACGGACCATGCCGTGTGCGCGGGACTGTGCGCCTACATGTGGGACGCGCATTTTGCCTACCGCGTAACATCGGGCGAGGAAGGAATACTCCTTTCTTCTACGGACGCGTTTCGCGCACGGTTTGCACTGTATAGTATCGACGCGGTCACGGGCAAATCATTACTGGAATCCGCTTGGACTCCGGTCGTGAAAGAACTGGAAACCGTTCCTGTCATCACGCTGCCGGTAAACCGGTTCAGCAAGTGTCTGCGGGAGTATGACGAACCGTGGTTTGATCTTTGGCCCTGGTCTGTTGAAAAAGATGATGCGACGGATGAATGCACGCATTTGCTGGATCGCGCGCGCGGCTTCGATGACAATGGTTCCCTGCGCATTGACCATCGGGATCGCGGAACTTCACGCTGGGTTGCGACGGCGCTTGGTCCGGCGTTTGGTGGTCCACCGTTCCCGGAAGGCGCCCGGTTTCATCTCGCGGCGCATATCCTGACTCGACAGCTCGAAGGGCAGGTATCGATAGCGTTGCGTCTTCATCGGCCCGGCAGAGGAAGCGTGTACGACGTGAGTAATTATGAAATTTATCGAAGCGACGAGGCCGTCTCCGGAGACGTGGATTGGAGCAGGCTCGAAATAATGACGCCGCCGATATCTCCCGCGCCTGATCGTGTGCATATCGTCTTGCAACTCTCAGGCAAAGGTTCGGTCTGGTTTGATAACGTGGAGTTTTTGACAGGGGGCGAAGCTTGACAAGTCGGTTATGATTACCATCACTCGGGT
>JALUUP010000073.1 GCA_027021285.1 Bacteroidota bacterium
CGTTCCCACAGCCGAGCCTGCTTCCTTGAGCGATTCCGCGTCCATGCGGACGCCTTCGATCTGGTCGCCGCGCAGGGGCGGCATGGATGACCCGCCCGGGATCACGCACTTGATCTTCTTGTCGCCACGGACGCCGCCAGCGTACTTGTAGATCACGTCGGTGAGCAAAACGCCGGTCGGAAGCTCGTACACGCCCGGCTTGTTCACGTGCCCGCTGACGCCGATCAGGAGAGGGCCGGGGTGCTTCTCCGCCCCGATCTGGCTGTACCAGTCGCCACCCTTCGCAATGATGTGCGGGACGTTGGAAATCGTCTCCACGTTGTTGATCGTAGTGGGACAACCCCACAAGCCGTTTTGCGCCGGGAACGGCGGTTTGACCCGCGGGTACCCGCGCTTGCCCTCGATGGAATTCATCAGGGACGATTCCTCGCCGCAGATGTACGCGCCCGCGCCGCGATGCACGTAAATATCCATCGTGAAATCCGTATTCAGCGCCCCCGACATCTTCTTGCCCACGTACCCGCGTTCGTACGCGTCGGCGAGGGCTTTTTCCACCAGCTGAACCCAGTGCTCGTATTCGCCCCGGATGTAGATGTACGCAACCCGCGCTCCGATGGCGTAGGAGGTAATCACCGTGCCCTCGATGAGCAGGTGCGGATTGAACTCGAATATCTGTCGATCCTTGAACGACCCGGGCTCGCTTTCATCGCCGTTCACGCAGAGGTATTTCGGCTTGTCCGTTTCCTTGGGCATGAACGACCACTTCAACCCGGTAGGGAAGCACGCTCCGCCGCGCCCGCGCAGTCCGGATCGCTTCACCTCGTCGATAACGTCTTCCGTTGTCATGGCCAGGGCCTTGCGCAGGGCCTGGTAACCCCCGTTTTTTTCGTACACGTCGATCTTGTGAAGATCGGGTATGCCCGGAAGCAATATCGGTTGATAATCATCCATAGTCTGCACCATCATGACGCCAGGAGAGCGTCGATAATCTCGTTGATTGTTTCTGGGGTGAGGTTTTCCTTGTATTCCTTGTTGACGGACATCATGGGAGCCGTTCCGCAGGAACCGAGGCACTCCACTTCCGTGACCGTGAACTTGCCGTCCTCGGTCGTCTCGCCCGGACCGATTCCGAGACGCTTCGAGATGGTCTCGAGCACCGCGTCGGAATCCCGCAACAGGCAAGAGACATTCGTGCACACCTGCAGGTGAAATTTACCGATGGGGTGATCGTGGTACATTTCGTAAAACGTGACAACGCCGAGTACGTGCTCTACCGGTATTCCCAGCAATTCGGCAACGTACTGCATCCCCTCGTGGGAAATGTACCCGTATTTGTCCTGGTACAGGTGCAGAACTGACATGACGGCGGCTTGTGCCGTCGGGTAGTGCGAGCGTATTTCCTGTACTTTCCTGAGTTCTTCTTCGGTAAACATGGCAACCTATTTGTCTGCTTCACCCATGACCGGGTCGATACTCCCGATAATCGCCACCACGTCGGCGACGAGATGACCTTTCAGCAATATCGGCAATGCCTGGAGATTACAGAATGAAGGCGAGCGGATTTTCAGCCGCCACGGCCTGCCTTCTCCCTTGCTGACGATGTAAAATCCTAACTCACCCTTGGACGACTCGATGGCGTGATAGCATTCACCCACGGGCGGATTCACGCCCTTGTTGATGATCATGAAATCCATGATGAGTTCTTCCATCCGTGTGTAAATCCGCTCTTTCGGAGGGAGGACCTTCTTCGGTTCGTGGGCGCGGAAAGGACCGGAGGGCAGTTTTTCGAGCGCCTGGTGAACAAGTTTGACACTTTCCCGCATTTCACGCAGGCGAACATAGTAGCGCGCCAGCGAATCGCCCTCGCTCTCGGTGATGACATCGAAATCCAGTTGATCGTACACGAGGTAGGGATTGTCCCTGCGCAGATCCATCGGCACTCCGCTTCCGCGAAGGTTGGGGCCGGTCAATCCCATGGCGATGGCGGTTTCCGCGTCGATCACGCCGACGCCCCGGCACCGGTCGAAAAAGATGCGGTTCCGGTTAATGAGACGCTCGCATTCATCGAGCCGGTTCGGAAATTGCTCGAGAAACGCCTTGATTGCCGCTACCGTCTCGTCGGTCATGTTCCGCGCCACGCCACCAATGCGCGTGTAGCTTGTCGTGAAACGCGCGCCGGTTAGCAAGTCGAAAATATCATGCAGCTTTTCACGTTCGCGGAACGCCCACAGGAGGATCGTCATCGCTCCCACATCCATGGCCATCGTCCCCAACGCAACGAGGTGCGAAGAAATACGGGCCAGCTCCGCGGCGATCAGGCGGATGTACTGGGCACGGGGAGGCGCTTCGACGCCGAGCAGTTTCTCGACGGCAAGGATGTACCCGACGTTGTTTGCCACGGGCTGGAGGTAATCCAGCCGGTCGGTGTGAGTGATGAATTCGTGGTACGATCCATTCTCGGCGATTTTTTCGAACCCCCGGTGGAGGTACCCCAGTTCCGGCACCACGGCTATGATGGTCTCTCCATCCAGCCGCAGGAGCAACCGGAGCACTCCATGCGTGGCAGGATGGGAAGGGCCCATGTTGAGGATCATGTCGTTTTCCAGTGGATCGTCAAACGCGACGGTCGTGTCCTGATCCAACAATGCCTTCAGTATCCTGGAGCGATTCGTCTGCTTCACCGCTTCGTCAAGCGGGAGCGTGTCTTCGTAGAGATGGTCCGAGTTCGGCATGCGATTCCAATGCGTGCTATTGTCGTGGGAGTTTTATTGAGCCCGGAATGCCCAGCAGCGGGAAATCCTTTCGCATGGGAAAGTGCTCGTAATCTTCGGGCATGTACACCCTCCTCATATCGGGATGGCCGTCGAAGACGATCCCGTACATATCGTACGTCTCGCGCTCGTGCCAGTTCGCTCCCGGAAACACCCCGGTCACGGTGGGCACGCGCAGCTCGGCTTCATCAACCCGGACTTTCAAGCAGATCCGGACTTTCTTTTCCAGCGAAAACAGGTGATACACGACTTCGAAGCGCTCCTTGCGTTCCAGCCGGTCCACGCCGCAGACGTCCTCGATCAAGTTGAACGGGCAGTCCGGCAGGTCGCGCAGGAACTTCGTGATCTCCGCAATCTTGTCCCTCCGGACAAGCACGGTGATATCGCCGCGAAATTCCGACACATCAAGGATCGCATCGGCGAAATCCTCGCGGAGTTTTACAACAACCTTTTCCAGCATTTCATCCATGACAATATCTGAACAGCACGTGAGGCAAGAAATTCGAGGTGAAAGCTCTCACAATAAAGGGCCTTAGTTCAATGGAAGGGAAAGTTTGGATCCGTCTCCTATCACGGAATGCTCGCGTTCGATTTTTTTCTGCAACTCCATCAGGCCGTGCAGGAGATTGTCCGGCCGGGGAGGACATCCCGAAACGAAGATATCCACGGGCAGAAAGAGATCCACGCCCTGGACAACGGAGTAGCTCCGGAACATGCCGCCGGACGATGCGCAGGCGCCCATCGCAATAACCCACCTGGGCTCGGACATCTGGTCGTAGATCTTGCGAACAACCTTTGCCATCTTGTACGTCACCGTACCGGCCACGATCATGACGTCTGATTGGCGGGGCGAAAACCGCATGACCTCTGATCCGAACCGGGCAATGTCGTGGCGGGGATCGCCCGCGGACATGAGCTCGATGGCGCAACACGACAATCCCATGGGCATGGGCCACAGAGAGTTCCGCTGGCACCAGTTCAACAACGCGTCAACCCGCGACGTAAAGAACCCCTCTTTCAGCAAAGATTCTAATCCCATTCCAACGCTCCTTTCTTCACGATGTAGGCGTATCCGACCATGAGGATGCCGATGAATACAAGCATTTCCCAAAAACCGAACCATCCGAGGTCCTTGAAGCGCACGGCCCAGGGGTACATGAATACCACCTCGATATCGAACACGATAAAGAGCATGGCGACCATGTAGAACTTCACCGAAAACCGCTGTCTCGCGGTCCTGACCGGTGTCATTCCGCTTTCATACGTCGAGAGTTTTTCCGGGTCGGGGCGGCGCGGGCCAAACAGCCAGGAGGCATTGGTGGCAACAATGCCGAAAACGAGAGAAACAGCTAGTACGATAACAAGAGGGAGGTATTCAAGAAGCATGCGATCTCTTTCATGATAATTCCGTGCACCATCACAATCCCTCGTCACATATCAATGACAATATACTAAAGCGCCGGTATATCAGAAAGCCCAATCGCCGTCAGCGCACGTCCTTGTACATGGTCTCGATGAGGTTGCCGTACCGCTCTTCCACGATCTTCCGTCGAACCTTTAGCGTCGGTGTGATTTCACCATCCTCGATGGAGAGCGGTTTGTCGAGGAGAACGAAACGCCGGACACGCTCGTAGCTTGCGAGATCGCGCTGGAGTTTCTGGATATCCTCCTCGATCAGCTTGTGGATTTCTTCCGTGTTCACCAGGTCTTCGACCTTTTTATACGCGATACCGGTGCGGTCGGCGTATTCCCGCACGGCGTCGAAATCCGGAACGATGAGAGCCGAGAGGAATTCCCGCCTGTCGCCGAACAAGACGAATTGGTCGATGTACTGGCTCTTCGAGAAAAGATTTTCGATCATCTGGGGCGCGATGTTCTTTCCCCCCGAACTGACGAAGAGGTGTTTTTTCCGGTCGGTAATCACCAGGAATCCCGCGCCGTCGAACGTTCCAATATCACCGGTATGAAGCCAACCGTCCTTATCCAGGGCCTCTTCGGTGGCCTTGGGATTATTGTAATATCCCATCATGATGTTCGGACCCCGGGCCAGTATTTCGCCGTCCTCGGCGATCTTTACTTCCACGCCCGGAAGGGGCTTGCCCACCGTGCCGAACTTGTAGTCATCGAGGCGGTTGCACGTGATAACCGGAGAGCTTTCCGTCAACCCGTACCCTTCAAGAATGACAATACCGATCGCTTCGAAGAACTCACCCATCTCCCGCGGCAAAGGCGCGCCCCCGGACACAAAGTACCTGATGCGTCCGCCGGTTCTTTCTTTTATCTTTGAAAAAACGAGCTTTTCCGCGAGCTTGTGCTTTACGGCCAGTCCCATACCGATGCTGCCCCGTTTATGGGCGGCGGCATATTTTCGTCCGACATCGATTGCCCAGTAGAAAATCTTTTTCTTCGACGGCGGATCTTGTTCGATCTTTCGCGCCAGGCGATTGTAGATCCGTTCGAACAGGCGGGGCACGGTCGTGATGATCGTCGGTTTGACCTCGAGCATGTTCGAGGCCAATTTGTCGATGCTTTCCGCGAATGCCATCGTCGCTCCGCAGGCAAGGGCGGTGTAATACCCGGCCATTCTTTCGAAGACGTGGCTCAATGGCAGATAACTGAGCATGGTATCGTTTTCATCAATGGGGATCACTTTCGTGGAATCAGTGATGTTCGAGACGAAATTGTTATGTGTTAGCATAACTCCTTTCGGCTCGCCCGTCGTACCGGATGTATAAATCAACGTGCACAGGTCTTCCGGCTTGATCCCGCGTAACGATGCCTCGTAGTAGCCGGGGTTCAGCGAACGGTGCTCAGTCCCTCGCCGCTCAATCTCCGAGAACTGATAGACATCGGAAGCTGCACTTTCGTCCAGTTGATTCATCACGATGATATGCTTCAGATCCTTCAGCTCGTCGCGAACCTTCAGCACCTTGGTGAGCTGGAATTTGTTGGACACGACAATTGCCACGCTGCCACTGTTTTTCACGATAAAGCCGATTTGCTTGGAGGTCAACGTGGTGTACATCGGGACATCCACCGCCCCGATGCTTTGAACTGCGACATCCGTCACTGCCCATTCAGGTCGGTTCTCAGAGAGAATCGCAATCCGGTCGCCTTGCTTGATGCCGAGCTGGACCAACCCGTGCATGAAATTCAGGTACTGTTCGCGAAAATCCCGATAGGAGACGTCCTGGTACACCCCGTCTCGTTTGACTTTGAATATCGGTTTGGGGGACTCGGCAAACTTTTGCGTGAGGTTGTTGAATAATTCCCCGATGGTCGAAAAAGAAACAGCTAATCCCATAGGACAAATAAAAGTATGAGGTTGTGGAAAGGGTCCGGCAAAAAAGTCACAGGAAAATAGACACTTGCCGGCGCTTTTGCAAATTTCACCGCCAAAAAAGGGCTGCCGGCAACGCTCGTTGTAAAAATCGCACGCCGTGAAAAATTCACGGTTGATTTTTGGCTGAAAAAGATTGATATTCCTGCACCAAATTACTGTGATCTGAATTCAAGAAAGCGTGATCTTTGCATATGAAGCATCCTGATACCTCCCAAACCAAGGTATCGACGTGTGATCTGACAGACATTCTCCAGCGGCTCTCGAAGGAATACGAGAATTTCAGGAGCCATGACAACGTGTTGTTGCAGTGCGATGCGCCGGCTGAATCCATCGAGATATCCGGCGCGGACTCCGCCGTGCACCAGATCCTGGAGTTCATCACCTCCGCCTGCCTGGACAACTCACAACCGAACGAGGCGGTGCGCATCTCCGTACGAACATCGCCTGCCGTCATCGACGTAACGTACCGCTTCACACCGAATTCGATGTTCATTCTTCTCATGCGCCGCCTCCTTGAGCCATTGAAACAACAAATCAATCTCGCCGGCCTGAAGAATACGCCGAACTCCTACATTGCGCTGTTGCTGGCGCGATGGATCGCCACGAGGCAGCGTATCAAGATCTGGATGGAGATCGAGAAAAGCACGATGGGCTCGATTCACTGCTACTTTCTCCCTGCGTACCTGAACACCGTTCCGTCGCGTGAAAAGCCGCTGGTGCTTGTGATCGAGGACAACCCCCACATTGGGAAGCTGTTGGAACTTTACCTGAGCCGCGCAGGATACCAGACACGCTACGCGCCCGACAGTTCCAAGGCCATGGATATCGCGCTCGATATCAAGCCCGATCTCATCACGCTCGACGTGTACATGCCCAACAAGGACGGCTGGCAGATTCTCAGCGCGTTTCGCAAGAACGAGGAGACGGTCAAGATTCCCGTTATCGTTATCACGGTGATGAAAGATGCGCAAATCGGGTATGAACTCGGCGCTTCGGATTACCTGACCAAACCTGTCGAAAAAGACAACCTCATCCATAGCGCTTATCGCCTCGCACCTGTTTTCGCCACATCCGCGTCGCGCGAACCGCTCGAACGCATTCTCGTCATCAGCGAACAAAACGAGTTGTTGGAGGCTGTACAGTCGAGGCTGGGCGACGCCACGCTCAAGGTCCTCGCTCCCGACGTTCAAACCATGTACGAGGGCGTGGGCGATTTCGACCCACAATTGACGTGTTTTGCTTTTACGGAACTCAAATCATCGATGAAGTATCTCCTCTACCGGCTTCGGCTCGTCCCCCATATCACCGATATTCCCGCGGTGCTCATCACGAAAGAGCCACTGGACGAAACTTTGCGCCAAAGCCTGACATCTATCATGGACGAGATCTTTTCCATCGATGCGTTCGATTCGACCCGCCTGGCATCGTACTAGTCACTCACGCGATCATTCCTGATCGGAACGCGTTCCGATCAGCTCTTGCCCGTACGCCCGGGCTTGACCAGCGGGATCCCCGCCTGACACAGCGGACACGAATCCGGCTCGTACGTCGTGACGTCGAGCGTTACGAGGGCGTACGTCGGAATACCGAATTGCGCCTTTCCACCGGAACGATCCACCAGCAAGCCGATACCGATGATAGCCGCTCCCGCGTTCTTCACGACGTCGATCACTTCCACGAGACTCCCCCCCGTCGTTACGATATCCTCGAGGATCAACACCCTGTCTTCCGGCTTGATCTCGAATCCGCGGCGCAGCATCATTTTGCCGTCCACGCGCTCGGTGAAAATCGCTTTCGTACCAAGGTTCCTGGCAGTTTCGAATGCGAGGATGATTCCGCCGGTCATGGGACCGATCACGATCGTCGGATTTTGTGAAGAGAAATGCTCCGCAAAAGCCTTGCAGAGCCGCGCCGTGACCAGGGGTCGTTCAAGGACGCGGAATTTTTCGATGTAGTGCGGGCTGTGCAGGCCGGACGTCAGGAGAAAATGGCCTTCAAGGAACGCTCCCGCGTCCCGGAATAAGTCGAGAACAGTGTTTTGTTCCATTGATGGAAGCTCCAGTGTTTCGTCGAAGAGTGATGTGGAGTGCGCTGCTCAGTACCACGGCGACAACCAGGGGATCTCAGCCGGGTGCCGGTTGGAAATCGTCGCTCAACTCCGCCGCATCATTTCGCATTTCTTCGGGAGAAATATTTATCACCGGAGGCAGTTCGTCAAGCGTCGCGGCCTTTTGGATCCGTTGCTTCAGTTCAATGAGCTGTTGGAAGAGGTTCAGGGTTTTACGGATATCTTCCGATTCGCCGGTAAGCCCGCGTTGCCGCGCCTGGAGCCTGCGCAGCCTTCGATCGATCGAATCTGTCAGAATTGTCTTGAGCGACTCGAATGCCGCACGCTCCGCATCCTCGAGGGCTACGTAGCGGAAATCGTTCCAACGCTCGCTGGACGAATGCCGGGGCATCAACAGTTCCGAAAGAAGCGCCTGAACCTCGGCGTCGGGAACAATCGACATCAACCCTTCGATATCAATAACTCCGGTCATTTCTTCCTGCTCAATCAGGTACATGAGGATTTTCCGGCATAGCGGATGCTGAAGATCTTCAATACGAACGTGGCGCAGAATGACGACGGCTATTTCCGTGTCGACGGACAGGATGTCCTGAAGAAACGTTTTTTCACGCGCGGGGAGATCGGCTAAGCGCGCCCCCACGGTGCGCGCTTCCGCGTCGCCTTTGATCCGAGGAAGAGACGCCGGTACTCGTCGCGAGGTCCCGGACGAAAGACGGGTGTTGAGTGCATCCCACAACCGGGACTCGTAGATGGAAAACTTCTCCGCGAGCGATTTAATGTAAAAATCCCGTCGGATGGGATCCGGAATTCGGGAGATGAGCTCGATAGTATGATGGACGGCTTTTGCTTTGCCGTCAGGCGTTTCCAGCATTCCCTCGCGCTGGTACTTATCTGCAACGAAATCCACGAAATGAACGCCCTGCCGAAGCAAACGGAGTATTTCATCCGCGCCGAGTTTTTGCACGACGCTGTCGGGGTCTTCACCCTGCGGAAGGGCAACGATAATGACTTCGTGCCCGGCTTCCATGATAAGTTCAATGCCGCGAAGCATGGCGCTGGCTCCGGCAGAATCGGCATCGAAGACGAACAGAAACTGGCTCGTATAGCGACCCAGGAGTTTCACCTGCGCGGTCGTCAGGGCCGTACCACTGGCAGCAACGACATTATGAATGCCTGCCTGGTGAAGAGACAGGACATCGGCGTAGCCTTCCACCAGCACCACACGGTCTTCTCTTCGAATAGCGTCTTTCGCCTGGTACAGACCATATACGACGTTGCTCTTCGAATAGATACCCGTGTCCCGTGTGTTGATGTACTTCCTCTCCTTGTCATCGCCGAGGACACGTCCGCCAAATCCTATCGGTCTTCCCGAGGGTGAGAAGATCGGGAACAACAGGCGATTGCGGAAATAGTCGTACTTGTGTCCGTCATCCTTCTCCATGAGCAACCCGGCTGCGACGAACGGCGATTCATCCAGCCCGCGCTGCCGAAGAGCGGTAAGCAACGCATCCCAAGCATCCGGCGCAACACCCAGTTGAAATCGCTCCACGACCTCATCATTCCAGCCACGGCGGCGAAGGTACTTCCGGGCGGAAACGCCCTTCTCGCCGGACAGGATTTCCCGGTAAAACCGCACGGCGAAAGTCATGGCCGTGTACAATTCATCCTTCGCCTGCTCCTGCTCAGGCGAGCGAGACTGTTCCTCCCACCGGATTCCGTAGCGCTCCGCCACGGTGCGGACGGCTTCCATGAAGGACACCTTTTCCATTTCCATCAGGAAGGTAAAGACGTTGCCGCCCTTACCGCATCCGAAGCACTTGAAGATTCGCCGCTCCGGGTTGACGTTGAACGAAGGCGTTTTCTCCGTGTGAAACGGACACAGGGCGACGTAATTCTTTCCCCGCTTCCGAAGTCGAACGTAATCACCGATCACCTCGACGATGTCCGCGGCATTCCGTATTTCGTCAACCCTGTCCGAATGGTTCATCGCGTTACCACGAGTCTTTTGGTGAGCACCTTCCCCGGCGTGGAAAGAACAACCATGTATTGTCCTGGAGCGAGATGACTCGTGTTCACGGTAACCACGTGTGTTCCCGGTCCCACATCGCCTTCGCGGAGCATTGTCACCTTGCGACCCAACATATCGTGAAGGGCCAGGCGCACCCGCGCCTCGTCAGGAAGGGAATAAACGATGTTCACCCCGGGCGTGGAACTTGAACCGGACTGTTGAACGGGGTTTGGATACAGTGGCAAAAGCGCAAGCGAACGCGGTTGCGTACCGTTCTCGATACCGACAAGGGTTGTATCGTTCATGCTTGGGGCATACTCGACGATCGCTCGAATGAACAAGCTCACGGAAAGTTTTTCCGTGGCCAGGGTGTTCTTCGTCCCGGACAGATCGAGCGTAATCTGGTAGCGACGATAGCGGTTGAATTCGGCGACGTTGGGCTTGATCGCTAGATGAAAGCCCCTCCAGATACCCTTGTTGATGACCATGCGCTGACGCGACCGCATCTTGACGCCGATCAGGAAATCCCTTTTTGGCGCGATGGGTACGGCCGGGTTCAACGCGACCGTCAGCACGCCCCGCTTCCCCTGGCTGAGAGGATTGTTCGGGTTGATATTCGGTGCCGGAAATCCCTGGTCACCCAGGATCTCCCAGTACGTTTTCACGACGTTCTTCAGCCAGGGCTTCGTGCTGGCATCAGCGTCGTAAACAACGATTTCCAGTGTGTCCGGCCCGCTCAACGGCTGAAACTTGACCTGGCCGAAGCCCACCTGGACAGCCTTGATCCAGCATTTCCCGGCCGGGGAAAACCTTGCGTTGTACACCGCATCGGATTCACCCGGAAAATTCGTGATCACTGCCAGCGTCATGCCGTCGTATTCATCCTGCATCTCATCATACGCCAACGTATCCAGAACCTGTGCATGCGCCGCTACGGCCAGGATCAACATGAAAAGTATCGTAATAGTCCGCATGATAAAACTCCGCTTTATAACAATCTTGGATTTACACAACAAGGACATTGTCATCGCAATACGTGGACGACACGTCACGACGAAACAGCACCGCTATCCCGTTGCAGCCTGCAATCGAGGGCGGCTGCAATAAACTTCGTGAATAATGGATGCCCTTTGATAGCCCGTGATTTCAATTCAGGATGGAACTGGACGCCGACGAACCAGGGATGATCCGGCAACTCGATGATTTCCACCAGTTGGCTATCCGGCGAAACACCGCTGAAAATCATGCCCGCGTTTTCCAGCCGTTCAGCGAACCTGTTATTCACTTCGTACCGGTGGCGGTGCCGCTCGGAAATCTCTTTCCGGCCGTACGCCTCATACGCTTTCGTATTCTTTTTCAGGACACACGGGTACGCTCCGAGTCGCATCGTTCCACCCTTTGTCTGGATGGATTTCTGTTCGAGCATGAGATCGATCACGTTCTCTTCCGTTTCCGCGAACTCCGAGCTGTTGGCGTCTTTTAAACCGCACACGTTCCGTGCAAACTCGATAACGGCACACTGCAGACCCAGGCAAATCCCGAAAAAGGGAATGCCATGTTCCCGCACGTACTGGATCGCGCTGACTTTCCCTTCCACACCCCGCTCTCCGAAGCCAGGCGCGACCAGCAACCCATCGAGGTCACGAAGGAACTTGCGCGCCCCATGTTTTTCTATCGCTTCCGAGTGCACCCACACGATGTTCACGCGCGTGTTGTTCAGAGCTCCCGCGTGGACGAATGCTTCGATGATGCTCTTGTACGCGTCGTGGTGCTCAGCGTATTTTCCGCACAATCCGATGGTTACTTCACGCTTTGGTTCTTTTACGCGCTTTAAAAACCTCAGCCACGAATCCAGGTTCGGCGACCGGGTGCGCATGTGAAGAAGCTTGATGACCTTGTCGTCCAGTTTCTCCTGGGCAAAGACAATGGGCACCTCGTAGATCGAATCCACGTCGAGGGCTTCGATCACCATTTCCGGCCTGAGGTTGCAGAAGAGGGCAATCTTGTTCCGCACCTGTTCATCAAGATGCCGGTCGGTGCGACACAGGAGCATATCGGGCTGGATCCCGAGTTCGAGCAGCATCTTCACCGAATGCTGGGTCGGCTTGGTTTTGAGCTCGCCGGCGGAATTGATGTACGGAACCAGGGTAAGGTGAATGTTGATTACGTTGCGCTTCCCCTGGGATTGCATCAACTGGCGCATCGCTTCCAGGAAGGGCAGGCTCTCGATGTCGCCCACCGTTCCACCGATTTCGGTTATCACCACGTCGTAATCGCCTGTATTGGCAAGCTGCACGAAACGTCGCTTGATCTCGTCCGTGATATGAGGGATCACCTGAACGGTGGCGCCCAGGTAATCTCCGCGCCGTTCCTTCGAAATAACGCGTTCGTAAACCTGGCCCGTCGTCGTGTTGTTCAGGCGCCCCATGTTCTTGTCCAGGAATCTTTCGTAGTGCCCGAGGTCGAGATCCGTCTCCGCGCCGTCGTCGGTAACATACACCTCCCCGTGCTGGTACGGACTCATCGTGCCTGGGTCAACGTTAATGTATGGGTCGAATTTTTGAATCGTGACCCGCAGCCCCCGCGATTGCAGCAGAAGCCCGAGCGAAGCCGAGGCGATCCCCTTACCCAGGGACGAAACCACGCCGCCGGTGATGAAAATAAACTTGGGTGCTCTTGTCTTGGGCATTGTCTTGCGAGACGATTGAACAAACAGTGAAAAGAACCGGCCAACGCACCCGGCGGTTACCGAGCAAAGACCACGTAATCAAGATAAAGATACACAACCGGCGAAATAAACAGCAGGCTGTCGAACCGATCGAGGACCCCGCCGTGACCGGGGATCAGGCCGGATGAATCCTTGACGCCCGCGTCGCGTTTGAATTTGGATTCCACCAGATCCCCTATTTGCCCCACGCTCCCGATTATCAAACCGATCACGAGGGCATGCACGAGGCCAAGGTAATCGAGCGCCGTATACTTGAACAGGATCATGGCCGCCACTGCCGACGCAAATCCCCATACCGCTCCCGCCCAGGTTTTCTTCGGGCTCACGGACGGGCACAGTTTCCGTTTTCCCATCGCTTTTCCGCCGAAGAACGCCGCCGTATCACAAATCCATATCGTGGCGAGAACCGCGGAAAGCGTGTATCCTCCCCACAACGACAGGCGCGACATCTGCTCCGGTCCCAGATCGATGCTTCCAAAATACTGGCCCACGGGGAAATCCGCCATTGAGTACAATTCACGTATGCCGACGCATGTGCCGAGGAATATGCCAAGGTACCACAGACCGGTCATCGTCGCGCCAATGTTCGCCAGAATGGAACCGCTCTTGCGAAAAAGCTCGGTCCAGAAAATCATCACTACGAGAGCGATATTGAGCACCGTGAAAAATTGGAACTGCGAAGGGAGAGGTAGCCCGGCTTTTCCCGTCACAGGCAACAGGTCATGATACAGGCGCGGGAAAATGAAAACCGTGATGAACAACACAATGCCGGGATAGAGCACCCACGCCTGCGGGGTCGCGCCTTTCCGGTGCGCGAGAGCGATAAACTCATACCCTCCGATCAGGCCCAAAACCAAAACCAACGCATACCAATAATACCCGCCCAGCATCGCAATAATCAGGATGCCGGGAATGGCGATAAACGCGACGAGAACCCTGGTCGCCGTGTTCGTCACCCTTCGTCTCCTCCCTGTTTTTCTTCCCCGGGCTTCCCGGCTTCATCCCCGAACGGGGATTGCGATGACAACAAGTTATTCAATTGTTCCTGCGCTTCGTGAATCCGGGTTTTCGGCACCATGATGTTCACCACCGCCAGGTCTCCCATCGTCACAAAGTACACGTGATCGCTCTGCGAAAAAACACGTACCGGGATTCCCGCACCCTCGAGGTTGGCTTTGATCATGGCCGCCTCGTACTCCGTGGATGTCCGGTAGAGCAACGCGTAATCATGATAGAGTTTGACATGCGAATCGTCGCGGCAAAAGAACTTCCCCGCAACTTGCTGGATGGAATCGCGGCAAATAGGTTTCCCGCAGACGACGCACATTCCAATTGCCGGTTGCGAGGGATGATCCTCGCACTCGGGCACATCGTCTTCGTCAGTAATTCGCTCCGTCAATAACACACCGCAATGCGGGCAAAAAACATCGCTCTCCGATATATCGCCGTCACATCTCTTACAGAACGGAACGAAGTCCACCAGGGGCACCTGGCAATCCGCACAGGTCGTTGCCGAATCCTGGTACTCCGTGTGACAGCTAGGACAATACTTCATGTTGATCTCCCTCTTGAATTGAGGATGGGTGTTCTTTTGTCGAGGTAATTTTCCAGAAGAAATACGTTGACACGGTAAAAACGAGCAGCCCGGCGACCAAATTGCCGGACAGAACCAGGGGAGAGATATCGCCGCCGGTCTCTGATGGAGTGATAATGGACTCCGTTCCCAGAAAATATAAGAATATTACAGCAATGGCGTTGTTGGTAAAATGCGCGATGACCGAAAGAAAAATGGATTCTCCCCGCCATACGATGAAGCTGAAATACGTGCCCAACACGACGAGCGGCACGAACGCAAACGGGTTGAGATGAAACAGCGCGAAAATCGTCCCGCATAAAACCAGCGCCCATTTCAACGGAAGGCCTTTCTCGAAAGCGCTTTGTACCGCCCCGCGAAAGACGCTCTCTTCGCAAATGGCCGGCGTAAACGCAATGACGAAGACAACAAAGACCAGTTCCAGCGGCGAATCGGCATAAACGAGCTTCGTGTACAAATCGTTGATCATCTTCCGAATGCTTTCGATCAACGGCTTCAGCGAATCCGGCGTAAGATAGTTCTGGAGAACGTACTCCTGGGCGAAAAGGTACACCTGGAGGACGATCTGCAACGCCGCGACGGAAAGGATGACCAACAGCACGGGGCGCCAGCCCGGCGAACGAATCCTGAAATGCTTGCGAAGATTCCACCCGTTGAGCCGTACAAGCCAGATGCTCGGTATCAACATGAAGATGACCTGTCCGATCAGCGACGTGGTCCGCATAAGGTTGACGTTTTCTTCGGTCACGGTGGAACCGAGGAAAAGGTACGTCAGGATGCCGCCGACGATCTGGTAGAGAAAGAATACGATGACAAGAATGATCAGGCCATAGGCAACAGGCGAGATCTGACCCCGAAAACGCCACAGCGATCGATCCTCTCCTGGTCCGTTGCTTCCCGGTATCGGTTCCCGGGGGAACTCGGTCATTCTGAATTATCTCCGATTTTTACAAGAATCATTGCGGCCAACAACGGTATCATGATCTCATGATGACCGAGAAACATGTATCCTTCTCCGCCGTCCTTCGTCGGGCGTTCGACCACGTTCACTCGCGGCCGGTAATGATCGATCATGTCGAAATTCGCGGTCAGAAAATGGTAGGCTTTGTGTCCAAGGTTGCGGGCGATAGTCAACGCTTTTAGAAAAACCTCGGGCAACATCACCGCGGAACCGATATTTAACACAACCCCGCCGTTCTCCAACCCGGCCACCGAGGCGCCGAAAACCTGGAAGTCGCGGAAGGTCATTTCGCCGGTAACTCCTCCGTCCATGTCCGGTTGTTGGTGCACGATATCCGTTCCGATTGCCGCGTGGACGGTAACGGGAATATCCAACTTGATACACTGGGCCAGGATGGAAACATCGAGATTCGGCGCACGATCTTCCAGCACCTGCTTCCCGAGCGCCTCGCCATACCCAACCTCTTTTGCCGGAAAGTACCTGGCCAGAGTGCCGTTGATGAACGCCCCGGTCTCACGCGACATACCGATAGATCCATCGGTCATTGAAGCGGCGACGTCTTCCGACGTGACTCCGAACAAAGCGGTTTCGCAATCGTGGATCGCGGCGGCGCTGTTCATGGCCACGTGGCTGATGACACCTCGCCGCAACAAATCTATGATCAGGGGATTCAACCCGACTTTCACGACATGTGCGCCCATCATGAGGATACGCGGAGACGCTTTCGCCATCGCGTCCAGTATCGCTGACGCCACGCGATGCAAATCACGCGCTCGTAAAATATCCGGAAAAGAGTCGAGGAAATCGGAAAGGGAATCGCGCGCAGGATCGATGGGCCTGGCAAAACGTTCGATATCGACTTTGCTCTGTCTCTCCTTGATGGAGTACGTACGAATCTTTGAAAAATCTAACCGCTTGAACATTCTCGTTTATGCATCTTGTCGGCTTTGTACCTGAGAAGCAATGTACAAGCTTTCCGTACATTGCCCAATAGCACGGGCGGAATTGATAACACGTTGAAGAAAAAGAAACGCCTCAGTCGCCGATTCTTCCCCGAAGAGGTGTGCGCACTCCACGGTAGCGAATCAGCTCTCCGACAATCGATCCGATGGGTATCTCGGCCTTGACCTGCACGGGGATTTTCCTTTCATCGTCCGATACCCAGACGAAAATGCGACCGCTCGCCTTGAACAATCCGCCCTCGGAAATAAGGGGTTGCAGGATGATGGTTTTAAACGTACCCGCTTCGACGTCGATCTCCTGGCGCCCCAGATACTTGACGCCAAGCGTGTACGTCGAATCCTTGTAGAAATTTTTCAGCCAAACTTTTTGCCCGGGTCGAAACCCGTCGAAATTCATCGTGCGCACGTAAAACAGTGCGGACATGATATCCTGCACGTAAAGAGGAATATCAAAACTCTTCTCTTCCGTAACCGCCTTCCGTTTGTAATGATCGAATGAAACGATGAAATCGCGGGAATATCCTCCTTCCCTGATGTGCTGTTCGAATTTCCAAGGAAACATTCCACGGACATCGATGTACGTTTCGTAGCGATCACGGACTTTGTAAAAGACGTCGAAAAACGGTTTGCTCTTGACATGAAAAAGAACGTGGTAACATTTGCGGCCCCTGATGTTCTTATACTCGGGGATGCTGATGGACGCTTCACCCGCGGTAACAAATCCGTAATTCACGTCGTACACCAGCTCTTCGCCTTTCGTAAACGCGGAATTTTTCACGGTGCGAAACGAGGAGCGTGTTTTCAGCGAATCAACAGGCGGGGAAAAGGCGCCGTGATTCCCGGGACCGCTTTCAATCAGGGAAAGCGCAAGGAATCCAATCGTGTGTAGTGTCGTCAAT
>JALUUP010000074.1 GCA_027021285.1 Bacteroidota bacterium
AGACCCACACGGATGGGGTTGGAGAAAATCCAGGCCTTGTTTCCGATCCACGCTTCCAGGCGATAGACGCCGGGATCCCTCACGTCCCATTCCAACCGGGTCCCCATGTTCTCGTGTCGCACTTTTCCATTTTGCACCAGGCGGATACGCGCATGTTGCGGGATTTCGGCGATGAACCGGAGATCTCCGGACAAGGGGATGCTGTCGCCAGAAATAATGTGCGTCGATCCGGAGACCGCGAAAAACCGGAAACCGCGCGCGTCACCATGGTAGGCGTTGGCGATAAATGACCGTCCCCGCCGCAACGCTTCGTAAACGAGGCGCTTTTCCATTTCAAAATGCTGGGGACTCCCGCGATGGAGCGGCTCTTCCAGCAATACGTGGGTTCGAATGGATTTGAACATAACCTTATAAGGAAAAATTTCCACGTCAAAAAAACCCAGCAGGTTGGATTTGTACGCGTGGGCGTCGACACCCCCGATGGCGGCGACAAACCTTTTTTGATTGAGGGAGTCCCATCGCTTCAATGTCCTTGCCGCGGGCCCGTTTATCGAACGCAACGGATGAATGAAACGCTGGAACTTGTTCTCTTCCGTCAAACCCTCCATCCATTCGGACATGTGATTCCAGATTTCGAGCCCGTCAAACCCGTCCAATTCCCAGCGCGTCCAGGGGAACGGCGGATGCTGCGCCATGTGATTCCGTTTTTCATCCGGATGGGCGATAAACCCGATGCCTCCCTGTTCCCTGACCCGCCGGACATATTCCTCCGCTCCAAGCTCGTCACCCACGGTTCGATCCAGGCCAAAGGCGAGGTAATGGTTCTTATCCTCTCGATCGTTGATCTCGTACCCGATGAGCGCCATCGTGGCGCCATACCAGCCTTCCAGTCCGTCATGCTTCGGTTTCAACGTATTGTGATCCGTCAGCATGATAAAATCCAGCCCGACCTCACCGGCATACCCCGCGATATCGGGAATGTCGCCGGTCCCGTCGGAATACGTGGAATGAATATGAATGGCGCCTGAATACTCGTGCATCATGGGCTTTCACCGTCAAAGTATTGAGAACGGCTTCAAGTTCCAAGGTAGAAGATTGTCGGACAGGCAAGGCCCGGTCATGCTGATTTTTTCATATAGATTGAAAAAAAACCCGGTGTGAACCGGGTTTGCCAAGATAATATACACGTCACCGGGCGACTAATCGCTGAAGGCAAGGTAGCCCGGTGTGATAATGTTCATAATCGGCACAATCATCATGATGCCCCACCACGACGGCTTTCCGCGACGCTCGGCGATGGCCATCCACACAAGTATGATAATAACGATGTTCACCAGGGGAATGAGCAGAAGAATAAACCACCACAATGGTTTTTCGGCAATCTGAAGCATCAAAATAACATTCAGGATCGGTATCCACGCAAACCAGCCGTTTTCCGTATCCGTCTTTTCCGCGATCTTCATCAGGCTGATCGCGAAATAGATATAAAAAACGGCAATGACGACGAAGTACATAATGAGAATACCCGTCAGGACTTCCGGTTGCAAATCGTAGGTACTTTCCATGATGCCTCCTTGAGTTGGTAAAGTATTTGGGTTACAATAAAATAATTACCTGAACCGAAAATGCAACAGTTCAATAAATAATTCGAAAGCTATTGAATAACTTGAAAAAAAATCGTAGGATTGCGTGAACCCTTTGTGAATTTTTCGCGCATGTCGATATTCACTCCATCCCTCAAACCAAGGAAACGTCGCACCAACAGCCCAAGGAGACAGCACATGGTACATTTGCGGAGTAATATGCCCCTTTTTGTAACGGTTCTTGTATTCTTACTCGTGGCGAGCAGTGTCAGTGAAGCAGCCGGGGAAGATCCCCGCGGTCCCGGTGATGTGCTGCACCCCGGAAAACCATCGCAAATAAAAATCTATGTCGGTCTCGAGGGCGGTATGACGTATTCCATGTTTTCAGGGACATTCGTTTTTGTTACCAACAATCCATTCCAACCGCAACGCCAGACTTCCCTCTGGGCGCCGTTCGACGGCGGGAGCGGCCTCGGTTTCATGTTCGGCGGCAATATCGATATCGCGTTCACGGAGCAAATCGGCCTCATGGCGAAGCTCTACTACAACACCAGGAGGGGTGTATTCAACAAGAATTTCGACTTCCCGAATTTTTACGTTGATCCCAATACCGGGTACCCCGCTTCCGCCAACACCGACAACGAACTCGATTGGACGCTGGAATACATAAGTTTCGACTTGCTCCTGCGCTACCAGGTGACACCCCAAGCACTGTACATTTTCGGCGGTCTTTCGTATTCCAGCATGTCAACCAATACCGCTGATTTTACCCAGACCATCGTTCGCCCCGAGGACATCGAGTACATCGATGACAACGGTTTCATGACAGGCGAACGACAGGCGCAGACATCGGGCACGGTGAAACCCGCCCGGCAGGGAGAGGATTTTCTCAGTGACAGCCGTGTCGCAGTAAAATTGGGCGCGGGTTGGTGGATCAAGGTCAGTGACAAGGTCTTCCTAACACCGGAGATCAGCGCCGGAATTCCTGTAAGCTCCTTCTTCAAAGCAACCGGCAACGCAAATCTCCAGGTCCCGGATTCAGAGATGAACTACATTACACTCTTCGCAACGCTGGGCTTGAAATTCGAATTGTAGCGTACACGCATAGGAAAGATGCGATGTTGGATTATTGCGTATGTGCGTAGATGCGTATGAGGCACCTTTTATCCCGTTCTTTGGGCCCGGCGCCGAATTTCTCCTTCTTTCTAGTTATGTGAGACTTGAAACAAGGGGACAAGGAGAATGCATCCCGTGGCTCGATTGGTCCATCAACGGAAACCGTCATTCCGGACTTGATCCGGAATCCAGTGCGTTGATTTGAACATTGAAATTTGAAATTTGGATTTTGGCGCTTCTTGATGACAGGTTTGACGTTATAACGTTCAAACGTTTGAGCGTTCCGACGTTTCCTCTGCCTCGTTCGTGATCTGATCCGCTCATTCATCCAGTATCACTCCCCGGACCACGCCTTCTTCCAGTGCGTCCAGGAGCACACGCACACGGGTGTTCTGCAATTCCGGCCCGGCGTCCGGTACTTTCACACGTATGTAATTCCCCGTGAATCCGCTCAGCACGCCGTTAGCATCAGGGTGCTCCAGGATGACCTCCGCCGTCGTTCCGAGCTGCTCCCGGTAAAAGGCCAGCCGTTTCTTTTCGGACAACGAGCGCAGCATGGCGCTCCGGCGATGCCGCTCGCCCGGCTCCACCGGCGCGCGATCCAACGTTTCGGCCTCGGTGCCGGGACGCGCGGAATAGCTGAATACGTGCAGGTAAGACACCGGCAGGTCGCGGAGCAGCTCGTAGGTCTCGAGAAAATGCTCCGTGGTTTCGCCGGGAAATCCCACGATGACATCCACGCCGATACAGCAATCCGGCATGGCCTCACGCGCGGCCACCACCCTGTCGCGAAATTGCGGGGCCGTGTACCGCCTCCGCATGGCACGAAGGATGTCATCAGAGCCTGATTGGAGAGGGATGTGGAAATGGCGGCACATCTTGTCCGAAGAAGCGGTCAGCGCGATGATCTCGTTGCTCAGGAGATTAGGTTCGATGGAGCTGATGCGCAGGCGGAAGTCGCCGCCGAGAGAGATCAATCCCTGCAAGAGTTCGTGAAAGCTGCTGCCTGTCTTGCGCCCGTAATCGCCTACGTTTACCCCGCTGAGCACGATTTCGTGAAATCCCCGTGCAATGATTTCGCGCGCATCGGTCAGCGTTTCCTCCACTCCCCTGCTTCGACTCGCGCCTCGCGCCATGGGAATGGTGCAAAACGAGCATGTGTAGTCGCAGCCGTCCTGGACCTTGAGAAACGCCCGGCTTCGCTCAGCGCCGTCGGCGGCGAACGAGGGAATAAACATGTCCGCCTCGGCGATGTCGCCCACCTCGATGCGTGGATAGGAACCCTTGCGAAAACCGT
>JALUUP010000075.1 GCA_027021285.1 Bacteroidota bacterium
TGAAGTAGTCGCTACCGACCAGCATGGTCATGGCTGCCATGTATCCCCCGTAACTCCAACCCCATATTCCGATCCGGCCGGCATCCACGTAGGGCAGCGAACGAAGGTACTTCGCAGCTTCAATGAAGTCGCCGGCTTCCGTAATGCCAAGCTTTCGATACGTCATGAACTTGTAAGTACGCCCTTTTCCCGCCGTTCCCCTCGGATCGACCTGGAAAACGATGTAGCCGTGCTGAGCCAGGTACTGATGCCAGGTACTGATCCACGAGTTGTACACGGTCTGTGAGCCGGGCCCGCCGTAAATCACCATGAGAACGGGATACTGCCGGTCGGGATCGAAATCCGCAGGCTTCATGATCGACCCCGTCAGGGAAACACCATCGCTCGTTTCGAAAGCAAGGAATTCCCTGGTCGAGACGACGTAGCCCTCGTACGGGTTTTTCGGTTCAATGAGTGTTCGAATAATATCGCCGTCGTCGTCCTTGAGCGCGGTCTGCGACGGTGTGCGAACATTGGACCATGTGTCCAGAAACGCCTCGCCGCCGGGAGCGACGTTCACCCGGTGCGTGCCGGATTCCTCCGTCAATCGCTCCGGGTCGTCGTCGTCCAACTCCTGCACGTACAGGTTGTTCTCAATATGCCCGTCCAGCGTTGCAGTGAAAAAGACCGCCTCCTCGTCCCCGTCCAATCCCTCGACAGCTCGGACATCGAATTTCCCGCGCGTGACCTGCCTGGCGCTTCCGTCCCGCAAATCGATTTCATAGATATGGTTCCAACCGTTCCTGTCCGACGTCCAGAGGAAATGCCGCCTGTCGTTCAGAAAGAGGATGTTGTCATGGACATCGATCCAGCCCGGCGAGGTTTCCTCGAACAGAACGCGGCTCGCTCCATCCGCGGCGGAGCACAGGAGAAACTCAAGGTGATTTTGCAGGCGGTTCAAACGAAGCACGGCCAATACGCCGGGGTCTTTCGTCCACCAGATGCGGGGAATATAGATATCGGTTTCCGTCCCGAGGTCCATCCACACGGTCTTTCCCGTTTCCACATCCACCACGCCGATTTTCTCCACCGGGTTCGGGTCACCCGGCTTGGGATACCGCAGGCGCGTTACCTCGGAGTGAAGAGGAAACACGTCGGTGAGGTTGTAGATTGGAACGTTTGTTTCATCCTCGTGCCAGAACGCGATGCGTTTCGAATCCGGCGACCACCGGAAACCGTCGCTGATACCGAACTCCTCCTCGTACACCCAGCCGAATCGCCCGTTGTATACGGCCTCGGCGGCGGAGCTGGTCAGGCGGGTTTCCGCGCGGCTCTCGATGTCAAACACGTAGAGATCGTCGTCCCGCACGAATCCGACCTTTTTCCCGTCCGGAGAAAATTTCGCGTTTCGTATTTCACCCTCCTTCGGCGAGACATCGATCATCTCCCCGGTTTCACGCACGTACACGTAATACTTCGCCGTCGTCGATCGCCTCCATATACGGCGTACTCGTGCAGCAAAGAGAACACGGGATTCATCGGGTGACAGGGTGAAGCCGCTGAACCGCACCGTGTCGCCCTCGGAGGAAACAAGCGAGGCCCCATCAACCCAGACCGACTCCTCTCCTGAATCCACGGCATGAATGAGGATATTTGTAACCCTCGCCTCTTTGTCGTAATTGGTGGTGAGGTAATGCGTGCCGTCCTTCATCCACCGGAAACCCCGAACGCGCTTTCCGTAGAATTTCCCGGACATGAGGATGTCTTTAAGCGTGAATTTCTTGTCTTGCGCGGTTGCCTGACCGACGCCCATCGCCAACATGACCAGTAATACAAGCAGGCTTATTCCTGCCTGGAGGCGAAATGATGACTTGGATTTCATGGAAAGATTCCTGGTTGTGTCAAGAAATGAACGATCCATCCGGCTGTCGCTCGAGAAGCCGCCGCATTGCTTCCCCGTCCAGCCGGTAGTATTCCCAATCGGATAGATGCCTGGCCCCAAGACGGTGATAAAAAGCCCTCGCCGACGCGTTCCAGTCCAGCACCGTCCAGTCCATTCGACCGCATCCCCTCCGTAGCGCTTCCCGGACGCAATGCAGGAACAGGGCTTTGCCGGCGCCATACCCCCTGTGATCGGGAAGTACGAAAAGGTCTTCCAGGAAAAGCGTGGGCAGCGCCAGAAAAGTAGAATACGTTTCGAACACGACAGCATATCCCACCGCACGATCATCGACGGTGGACAAATACACATCGAAACGGGGATGCGCTCCGAAGGCGTCCCGGAGCAACCGCTCACCCGCGGTATGATCCGGAGGAGAAAGGCTTTCGTAATCGGCCAAGGCGTGAATAAGTTCCAGAAGGCGCGGGCCGTCATCGGCGACGGCTTTCCTGATGCGGTACGTTTTCCGTGAAGACTCTTGCGACATCAGCGGCTTAATACACGTGGACGAGACGCACGTCCCGGGCGATCAATCCCTTTTCATTCTCGTCCAGGTCGAATTCAAAAATAATATCGCGGCTGGGCAGCCGATTTATATCGCAATCCACCGGAAGGTCGGTCTCGAGAACGAACACCGACTGGTAGGGGGATTGGGGATGCCGCGTATCGGTAATCCAGAGGTTCGTCGAAATTTCCTTGAGGAACCGGATGAAACCGTATTTCTTTTCCGTCCAGGAATAACAAACACCGCGAACCCGTGAGCCGACTTTCCCCCACGCCTGTTCACTTGTTTCAACAGGCAAGAGCCCGGGGATAATGTAGCCCGAGATGAAAAAATCCGCTTCCCGGCGCAAATCCCGCGACACGTTCTGGAATCCCAGCACTTCCACACGGCATCCCTTGTTCTGGAGCGCCCGCACGACGTTGATAAAATCCCCGTCGCCGGTCACGAGCAGGATCTGGTCGAGGTTTTCACTCTGGAGAAGAAGATCGACCGCCATGTCCAGGTCCGCGTTGGCTTTGCCGTACCGCTCCCCCAGCGAATCCGTGTGCCACTGGACAGGTTTTTCATTGACTTTGAACCCGAGATCGCGGAGGATAGAATGGTACTCAAGTGTCCGCCGGTACGTGGGATCGGTGCGCAAGCGGTCGCGATCGATAGCCAGGTACACGTTCTGGCGCAAGAGCAGGCCGCCGTTGCGATACCCGAATTGGCGCAGGATATCGTATTGCATGCCGTAGCCGCCATTCCGGGCGATGTTTTCAGCGTCCACGAAAATTCCAATTTTAGCTTCAACCATGAAGATGCCTATTAATTGATGCGAGGATGAATACGAATAAGAAATAAGCTGTATCGTCGTAGTACCAACGCCGTCACGAAACTGCCATCCATCGGCGCCTTGATCCGGCAATGAGAATACCGTAGAGTCGCGAAGTGATTTTCGCCGTATATTTTACTGCTTTTCCCCGTGACACGATTGCGGGATCAGCTACGTACTCTTAATATGAGTAAAGAAGGGACTCAAAAGCAATTGTACGCAGATCGCCATGACCCTTGAACTACCCGCATGGTATTACAACGTCGCGGAGTCGGCGCTGGGTTTTCCCCTGGATTCCCGCCAGGCACGTATTTCGATAGGGGAAAAAATCAACCGGCTCCGTTCGATGTTCTTCGACGATAACGCCGCGTTTGCCCGAACTCGCAAGCCGTACCTCGACGACGATGCTTTTCTACGCGCGTACTTTGTTTATTTCACGTCGGCCAATGTGCTCAAACTCTATCGCCCTTTACAAGAATGGGCCGTAAACACGGAGCCGTCGTTTCCCCTAAGGATTTGCGACGTCGGCTGCGGTCCGGGAACCGGGCTTCTGGGTATCACGGGCTGGAAGCACGCGCGTGGCGTCTCCGTTCCCGTCCATTACACTGGTATCGATCGTTCCGGATCCGCGGTGAGATTTTCCCGCAAGATCCACGATGCCCTTTCCCGCACTGTCCCGCCTTCGCTCAGAGAGGAAATCTTATCCTGCGAATTCATACACGGCGATCTCGATGGAATGCCGAACCGTCTCCAG
>JALUUP010000076.1 GCA_027021285.1 Bacteroidota bacterium
ACGCGGGACGTTCGCGTTGGACGAAGCGCGGGAAAAGCTGGGAGGTCGTTCACACGGAAGAATACCCGACGCTGGCAGAGGCCCGACGCCGCGAACGCTGGTACAAGACAGGAATCGGACGCGAGAAGATCCGCGCGATACTCGATGCGAAATAAAACCCATGAGGTTGCAGGCCGAAGGTTCGCCGAAGGCGAATTCATTCGCCGCAGGCGAATAAAAGTCCCGTCCCCGCTACAAGGAAGGCGCTGTGAGGCGCCTTTTCGCATTGTGAGCGAAGATGGCGACGGTTTACATCATAAAGGGTGTGGAAAAAGAAGCGGACAGGCGTCTCAAAGAAGGCCGTGCAGAAGGCCGCCGTCAATGGGTATGGTTGCGCCGCTGATGTACGACGCCTGCTCACTGGCCAGGAATGCCACCAGGGCTGCAATTTCGTAAGGACGTCCAAGACGCCCGAGGGGAGCGCGCGATGCCAGGTCTCTTTTCACCTCGTCCACCGAAAGGCCGGTTTTCCCGGCTTCCGATTGCAGGAGCTCGCGGAGCCGGTCCGTGTCGGTGTAACCGGGCGCGACGTTGTTGACAGTGATGTTGTCCTGTCCCAGTTCCCGTGAAAGCGTCTTTGCGAGACCGGTGACGGCCGCCCGAAACGCGTTCGACAGCAGGAGCCTCGGCACGGGCTCCTTGACCGAGATGGAGGTGATGTTTATGATGCGCCCCCATTTCCGTTCCTGCATTCCCGCTACGAATCCCCTGGTCAGCCGCACGACGTGCATGAGGGTGTTTTCGTACGCTTGTCGCCAGCGCTCCTCGTCCAGATCGTCGAAGCTCCCTGGCGGCGGGCCGCCGCTGTTCGTCACCAGGATATCGACGTGCCCGAAGTTTTGCAGGACCTTGTCGATTGCGGTGGTAACCTGGTCTTTCGCGCGGAAATCGACGACGACCCATCGGTGTGAAGCACCTGTTCGTTCACTCATTTCCTCTGCCGCGGATCGCAAGGCGTCTTCGCGTCTTCCGGAGAGAACGACGACGCATCCTTCGTCGGCCAGCGTTTCGGCCACGGCGCGCCCGATGCCGGAACTGCTACCTCCGACAAATGCGATTTTCCCTTTCAGTTCTAAATCCATATTTTTCTACTGTTGCTCGTTGGTATTGGTGGAACGGAACAGATCAACACAATTTACTGTTATGGTTATTTGAATGCCACACATTGAAACGACAGATCGCGAAACATGATTTTACCGATATACACGTACGATGCCCCGGTATTGCGCGAACAGGCGAAACCGGTTTCTTCCATGAACGAGGAAATCGTGGCGCTTATTGCCGACATGTTCGAAACCATGAAGGCCGCCCGCGGCATCGGCCTGGCGGCCAACCAGGTCGGGAAACTTCACGCGGTATGCCTCGTGGACCTTTCGGAAATGGATGAAGAGGACCGACACAAACCGCTTGTCCTGATCAACCCCGAGGTCGTTGACAGTTGGGGCGAAGACGTCGTGATGGAAGAAGGGTGCCTCAGTCTTCCAGAACTGCGCGAGGACGTGCGGCGCCCGGAATTCATCGCGGTGCGATTCAAGGATGCCCGCTTCGAAGAACAGCAGATCGAAGCGGGGGGATTGCTCGCCCGCGTCATTCAACACGAAATTGACCATTTGAACGGCATCTACTTCACCGATTACCTGACCGGGTTCAAGAAAACGATTGTCAGGTCGCAGTTGAACAAGATCAAGAAGGGGGAGGTCGAGACCGATTACCCGGTGATGGTCAACGGTGAGATCATTCCCGCATGAAACTCGTCTTCATGGGTACACCGGATTTTGCCGTACCCAGTCTGGACATTCTTGCTCAGTCTCCGCATGATATCGTCGCCGTAGTCACCGCGCCGGACAAGCCGCGTGGCCGCGGGCGAAAAGTCCGGCCGACCCCGGTCAAGCGGCGGGCCCTCGAACTGGGGCTTGCCGTTCTGCAACCGGAATCCCTGCGGGAGACGCGGTTCCAGGCGGAGCTGGCGACCTTCCGTCCCGATGTCATCGTCGTGGTAGCCTTCCGGATTCTCCCGCGCGAAGTGTTCACCATTCCATCCAGGGGATCATTCAACCTTCATGCTTCCCTGCTTCCCAAGTACCGTGGAGCGGCTCCGATCAACTGGGCGCTCATCAAGGGGGAGAAGGAAACGGGGGTCACGACGTTTTTTCTCGAAGAAAAAGTGGACACGGGGAACATCATCCTGCAAAAGCGCGTGCCGGTTCTGCCGGACATGACGGCGGGCGAGCTGCACGACGTTCTCATGCGCGTCGGCGCGGAGGCGGTGATGGAAACGGTGAACATGATTTCCGCGGGCGCGGTTGCGCTTCAGCCGCAGGACGCGAGCCAGGCAACCCCGGCGCCGAAGATATTCCGAGAGACCTGCCGCATCGACTGGACGTTGCCGGCGGAAAATTTGCACGATTTCATTCGGGGCTTGAGCCCGTACCCGGGCGCATGGACGACGCTGGATACGCGCGAGATGAAGATCCTCCGGAGCAGGCGGGTGGAAGAGCCTCCGCCAGTCGCTCTTGGGCCCGGTGAGCTTGCGGTCGTGGGGAAAGAAGTTCTCCTGTGTGGAACCGGTTCGGGCGCGCTGGAAATTCGGGAACTGAAAGCGCAGGGCTCGAGGATGATGACGGCGGGCGAGTATCTCCGGGGACATCCTGTTGCCCCGGGCGCGCGATTTCAGTAGTTCGCTCATGACGCCGATAATCATTGCTCACAGGGGATATTCCGAGGTTGCGCCGGAAAACACGTTACCGGCGATTCAAAAAGCCGTCGAGGCCGGGGCGCGCGTCATCGAATGCGACATCCAGTCCACCCGCGACGGTGTTCCCGTTCTCATCCATGATTCCACGTTGCAGCGCACGACCAGCGGAAGCGGCTACGTATGGCAGGCTACTTGCGAAGAAGTGCAGGCGCTGGACGCGGGGGCATGGATGCACCCGGCGTTCAGCGGCGTGCGTGTTCCACGCCTTGCTGACGCGCTCGCTGTGATTCCACGGGAGGTGACGCTTAACCTGGAAATAAAGCCCGCGGCGTTCCAGAAGAATCGCGGCATCGTCGTCAGTGTGCTGGAGCTCCTCGAGGGGAATCCGCACGTGAACGCGATGCTTTCCTCGTTTTCGATGGAGGTGCTGGAAGAGGCCGCCGGGCTCCGGGAATCGGTCGAGCGCGTCTTGCTCATGCATCGCCCCCGAAGGTTGCCGTCGATCGTGGAAAGCCTGGAGAGAATTGGCTCGCGGAAATTCTTCTGCAACGTCATGCTTCTCAATGCAAACCTTGCTGACAGGCTCCGCGAACGCGGGATACGGACCGGTGTGTTTTCCGTCAACTCCTCACGCAGCCTGCGCCAGGCCCTGAAGTGCGGCGTGGACTACATCATCACCAACAGGGTGAGATGGTGCCGCGACGCGATTGCGGGATTGGCGGATTAACGAATTTGGTTTCGAGTTGCATCGTGAGTCTGCCCACGGATTCATCCGTGGGGAAAAGGTTCTTTTTTAACCGCAACTTGTCCGCCGGAGCCCCGGCGTAGGCGGAAGGGCGCGAAGGGAAAACGTTCCAACGTTCTAACGTTCCAACGTTCAAACGTTCCAACGTTCAAACGTTCTAACCAAATCTCCGCAATAATCCAAAATCAAGAATCGAAAATCGAGAATCTCCTTGTCCCAAGTCTAACATCATCAGGAATTGTGATACTCGCGGCTTGACAGAAGTTGTAAGAGGGGTCTCCCGACCCCGAAGAGACCGCGGACCACAGACCACAGACGACAGACCACGGACGACGGGAAGGATTTGAAATTTGAAATTTGAAAATTGAGATTTTTTAAGATCTGGCGAATTATTTACGGTTTATCAGAAATCTTAGGAGGGGTCTCCCGACCCCGAAGAGGTCGCGGAAGAGAGATGCTGAATGCTAAGGGGATTTGCGAATTCGTGGAT
>JALUUP010000077.1 GCA_027021285.1 Bacteroidota bacterium
CCTGGTCGGATCGGATGAACCTGAATACGAAAGGACGATGTTCGGGTTCGACGTGGATACGAAACCCGGCTTGTCTGCATAAACGGTGTAGGTATTTGGATTCAGGCTTGGAATCGAGTACCAGCCCGCTGAATCACTGATCGCGTATCCTTGGATCGTGCCCTTGGTGCTGTGCACGGCGTAAATCAGTACGCCGGCGACCGGGATATACCGATTGCCCGAAAACGTCAGGACGCGGCCCCATATCGAACCCAGCCCTTCCGTCGCGAACGCAGGCACTTGCACGTTGAGATTCTGCAACGTTCCGATTGTATAGAAGCTGTCGGCTTTGGACCACGTACGGGTTGCTCCCGACGAGCGGTAATACATGGGCGCGTGGGCGCCCCGTGGCGCGGCCAGAAGAATATACAACGCCGAATCCGGCAAGTCGTTGAAAAGGAAGACACCGGAGGAATCCGACGTGCTGAACCGGAAGGTCGTCGTTCCTCCCGCGCCCCGCGTTACGGATTTCTGGATCAAAACAATATCAGCCGGTATCCCCTTGCCGTTTTCCTGTTGTGTGACTTTGCCCGTGATTCGGTTATCAGAGCTGTTCGGCGACGGCAGTGTGAACGTAAAGGGACCGGAGGTGGAGTCGATGACGACGGCCCGGGCCTCGAGTGGATTTGCCGCCTGGCGGTAGTATCGGTCCTCGAAATCCCTGTGCTGGCACAAGATGTAATACTTCGTACCGAGTGGCAGGCGGGCGCTGAATGCGCCGCTCGAATCCGTGAAGACAACCGTGTCGGCTTTTGCTATTAAATTCTCGTTGAGCGAGAAAAGGTATGGATTGCTCCTGTTTGTCGTATCCCCGATATGGAGAAAGTCTCTCTGCCGGATGAACGATATTGCGGCATCAGGTATCGGTGTGCCGTTTGAATCGACGACTGACCCGGAGATTACCGTTTTGGCGTCGAAGTTCCTTGTGAGGATGAACGACAATTCAAGCGAATCCCCCTGAAGAACGTTGTTTTCCCGTGCATCAATAAGACTCGACGCATTCTTGTACCACTGGGAAGTGAACGTAAACACCGGGGATTTCACGTACGCGTAGTACTTTCCTGCTTGTGCGTTTTCCACGCGGAAATTGCCCGCGGAATCGGTGCACGTCGTGTACGTAAACGTCGTGCCGTTTCCTGTCTGGCT
This sequence comes from Bacteroidota bacterium, assembly GCA_027021285.1. GTDB lineage: Bacteria > Bacteroidota > Ignavibacteria > SZUA-365 > JAADGX01 > JAADGX01. The sequence continues at coordinate 1,186 of JALUUP010000077.1, forward strand.
CAGGCGCACTTCGGCCTTGCGCATGGGAGTACCGATTTCGCTCTTGACCGAACCTTTAATGATGACCGGTTTATTGGCCACCCGTATGGCAAAACGCTGGTACGCTGAAACGTTATTGACCGTATCAGTGGCGACGAGTGTTATGGGATAGTACCCGATCTTTCTCGGCACCCAGTACACGCGGCGGTCGTACTGGTTGATGACCATGCTGTCCGGGTAGCTGCCCTCGAAGCTGTATTTGAGATTATCGAGCTTGGGTGCGGAGATCGTAAACGGGTAATCATAGGTTTCGTTGACAGCCACGGTAATCAACGGGTGCGAGGTAAACGCGATCGAGGCTGTCTTTTCAACCACTGCGATAGAAACAAAGGCAGCGGCGCTGGTATCGGAGTATACTGCATCGACAGCGTAGTAGTACGTCCCTGGTGCGACGTAGTAATCCGTGTACGCTTTCGTGGTCGCAGAATAGAGTGTCGCCAGTTTTTCGAATAATGGAAGCGAATTCGTGCGATAGATGACGTACTTGATTGGAACCTGACCGTCGGGGAGGTCCCAGCTCAACACGACGTTGCCGTCGTTATCCTGTGTCGCGCCGAGATTTCTGACCTGGGCATATGCCGGGATCATGGTCGAAGCAAAGAGGATGATCCCTGCCAGCAGCGACTTCCATCGTACCAAAGGACATTTTCGGTGTTGTAATATTTTAGGCTGTAACTTCCTCACTTTCCGCGTAAATTATATGTTTCCTATATCGTTTGCAAGTTCATCTTGAGAAAAACTTTAACTCGGTGTATTATGCAGAAATCGCGCCAGTTTTGCAACTGTGAAACCAGCCCAAATTAGCTGGTCTTTGTCATTTGTTTTGAACCAGACATGATTTCGACGCCATTTTTTTGAACGATCGTCGAAATATTGACAGAAAATTTTACTTCGTGCTACATCATCCCAAGTTTTTTCATGCGTTCGATCAGGGTTGTGCGCTTAAGTCCGAGAATTTTCGCTGCTTCGGTTTTGTTACCTTCGACGTGTTTGAGCACGTATTGAATATGATCGCGCATCGCTTCGTCGAGTGACGAGATGCGGCGGGGTGGTTTGAAATCGATGGCCTTCGTCTCGCCATATGGAACCGCCTGTCTTGAAGACGCTTCTCCGGCTGGGATATCTTTTGTCGTTAAAACATCGCTTTGTGTTGAAACCATGACGCGATGGATGAAATTCTCCAGTTCACGGACGTTGCCCGGCCACGGCGCCTGTACGCAATAGTCCATGAAATCCTTGGAAACACCGGTTATCTTTCGCGTGAGATCGCGGTTGTGCTTTTCCACGAAGTGCTCCACGAGCAAGGGAATGTCGCTTTTCCGTTCCCGGAGCGGAACGATGACAATCGGGATGACATTCAGGCGGAAGAAGAGGTCCTGGCGAAACCTCCCCGCCTGGATTTCAGCCTGGGGATCGGTATTGGTTGCGCAAATAATGCGGACGTCAACGAATCGACTGCTCGTTTCTCCTACGCGGCGGAATTCGCCTTCCTGAAGTACCCTGAGCAATTTCGCTTGAAACGCGAGCGACGTGTTTGAAATCTCGTCCAGGAACAGCGTCCCCTTGTCCGCTTCTTCGAACAGGCCGGGTTTATCCGTAACCGCGCCCGTGAACGCTCCTTTTTTATGTCCGAACAATTCGCTCTCAAGCAGCGTGTCAGGCAACGCTCCGCAATCCACCGCGACGAAGTTGTGATTTTTCCGCCTGCTGTTGTAATGAATGGCTTTTGCCACCAGCTCTTTTCCCGTGCCGCTTTCGCCGATAATGAGAACGTTGCCCTCGTTTTCGATGGCTACTTCCATTTCCTTGTATAGCTTTTTCATGGGAGCGCTCTGGCCGATAATGTTTTCAAACGCGTACCGGCTTTCCACCTCCTTGCGGAGATATAAATTTTCTTTGACAAGGCTGTCATGCAGACGGGCGTTCTCGACGGCGATGGCGGCGAGGTTCGCGAATGCCTCCAGGAACTCGATATCGATTTCCGAAAACGAGGTGGACTGAAAACTCTCCGAACGGCTGTCGATGTACACCGTGCCGATGATTTGGTCCTTCAATCGCAACGGAACACACAAGATGGAATGGATCCTGAAATTCTTTACGGATTTGCGGTTTCGAAACGCCTCATCGTTCTGGGCGTCCGTCACGACCAGGGGTTTTCCTCCGGACAATACGTCGCTTATTACGCTCTGGCTGATCTCGGTGGCGTCCTCGACCATCTCGTTTTCCATGTTGCGCGAAACTTTCAGTATCAGGTTCTCATCCTCGATAAGGAAGATAAGACCTCGCTCGCCGTTCATGGTTTGCAGGGCAAGGTCCATCGTCAGGTCAAGCAGTTCCGGGAGGTCTCGGACGGAATTGATTTGCCTGCTAACTTCGTACAGGGTTTGGAGGTTGCGTTCCCGGATCGCTGCGACGGTGTGAAGCGAATCCGTACGATGGGTGGCGGCGTATTCACGGACGATTTCACGGTGTATCCGGACATCCTCGAGGAAGCTGCGGTAAAAATTCGAATCGGTGATGTTTCCGGCGATTTCCATCAGGGCTTCATGGGCGGCGGAAATGAAGGCCTTTGCTTCCGCGTGATGTTTCGACCCGCGAAGAATACGGGCGTGGTTGTAGTAGATGTCTTGCGTCCCACCCGTCAGTGTTTTCAACGACTCAAGGCGGTGGAGGGCGTCCTGGGACAGGGCGAGCGCCTGGGTATGGTCTCCCTGGTAATGGCAGGCCAGGGCCGCGTACGATCG
>JALUUP010000078.1 GCA_027021285.1 Bacteroidota bacterium
TCACAATACCGACGATGGTATTCCGGTGTTTCATGGTATTCCCTCACATCATAAAAAGGTACTACGGAATTCGAGCATCTATATGGATGAGTTCTCGTCATACGGGAAAGATCGGTCCTTACAATAGAATGGCAGCGGCAACCAATATGCACAACGGCAATAATTTCCCGTAAACTAAACGATCAAGAACACATGCGCAAAGAGTTATGCGGTCAACAAACGCTCTTTCGGCTCATGGTTCGCGGTGCATCATACTACGAGTTATCCACCGGTCACGGTAAACGACCCGAAAAACTTGTTCTCATTTTCCTTGTTCAGGGCTTGCTTTGTCGTACTGTAAACGAGCTGGTACAGGACCTCTCCCACGACCACGATCTTGTAGCGAATGACGTTGTTTCCCGACTGCATCGTGAGGTCCTTCCCCCTGTTGCCCTTGTACCGGTATAGCCGTTTACTCGTCACGTTGTACTTGATGTTCTTCACGAAATTGTTCGTGACGTTGTCGATCATTTTCGCGGCGTCGCCCGCCGACACTGTTTTCCCCAGTTTCCATGCGGTCACCATGTAGGTGCCCGTCGCGTGGCTGAGCAGGTAACTGAACTGCTTGTTTTTGACGACGGTTTTCTTTGGCTGCTGATCCGGGAATGCGACGCGCGCATTCACCTCTGACAGATTGATGGCGTTCCACGCGATTTTTACGGTGGGCTTCGCTTTCGGGCAGAGCTTGTTGGGATCGCTGAACGAACGGATGTAGGCGATTTCATTCGCCTTGTTGGGAATGAACAGCGAGATGTCCTTGATCTTCCATTGTTGTCCCACCAGGACGCCTTCCTTGTACGTGCCCCCGTATTTTCCCACGGCGATGCGGGTCTTCCCCTTTGTCGCCTTGCTGTAGAACTCCATCATTCCGGGCTGGCTGTGCGCCACGACCGGATCGGCGCAGTAAGCTTCCCCGTACGTGATATTCAGCTTATGCGCAAGGCGAACGGTGCGATTGATGATGTCCGCTCCCCGTTGCGTGAGCATGACCGTGCTCCCTTCCTGGAAGTATCCGGGCGCGAGCATACGCATGAGATACGACTCGAGTTCTTCCGGCGTCGCTTCACGTAGCATTTTGTGCGTGTACATGATGGCTTCGACGTCATTGTTGAAGTCCGGTATCGTGACAGCGGGCAACGCGGCGAGGGCTGCTTCGGCTCTCTGCTTCTCTTCCCGCATCCCCAGGGTTTCCTCGCGCTCGAGCCGTTTGTATTCCTCCGGGCTGATGTTGCGCGTGGACAGGACTTTCTTCTCCTTGTCGCTGGAAAGCATGTTTATCCAGGGACCCTTGATCTTGTCGGCGTACAACCGGACCCGGAACACTTGCTCGACGCTCTCGACTGCCTTGGCCACCGAGGACAGAATGTCGTACGTGGCGATCACGTTGAACGACACCGATTTCGGCGTATGCCATTCCCACTTGGGGTCCTTGGCGATCTTGTAGCTGACGTCGCTTACGATGTTGTTGTATCTCCAGCTTCCGACCAGTTTCTTGGTGCCGTTTTTCTCCAGGAAAGCCTTGACGTCAGCCGTTGTCGGGTTGGGGATACCGAGGTAAGAATTGTAGCCGACGCGGAACTTGGCGTAGGAATACTTGCCGTGCGTAATATCATACACGATTGTGCCCCAGATCAGAACTTTCACGTCGGGGAACTCGGGAATATTGGCCGGGCGGATGATCTCTGCGTCGCGAACCCAGACGTATTTCGTGTCCTCCCATCGCTTGGAGCCCTTTGACGTGAATCGTATTGTTTTGCCTTTCGTGATTTTCAGGTCTTTCTTGATGCGTGCGTCCGAAGGTTGCGCGTCAGCCGGCGTGACCAGGACGGCGGCGAGGGCGATAAAGGATACGACAGCGACGCAGCGCGCGATAGTACGGGTGAGTATATTGGTAGCGTTCATGTACGCCTCCTTGATTCGTGAAAGAATATGGACCGTGAGCTTTTGAAACCGTACGGAAGATCGGCAGTGGTTATGCGTTGTTCTCATTTGTCGTTTCCCCCGTACCTGGCGACATGAACGCACCTGCAATCATCCGGGAGGGTGAATTCACCACTCCCGGCAACCGTCATGGATTACCAGTTTTCCCCCAGCAATTCGAAATAGGACTGCGGATGAAGACAGGCGGGGCACGCCTTGGGCGCTTCTTCGGCCTCGTGGAGGTAGCCGCAGTTGATGCAACGCCAGACGACTTTTCCATCCCGGCGGAAAACGCGCCCGGCTTCCAGGTTCTCCGCCAGCTCCTTGTAGCGCTTCTCGTGTTGCTTCTCGGCTATCGCTACCGCTTCGAACGTCTTCGCGACGTTGACAAAGCCTTCTTCGCGGGCCACGCGCGCGAACTCCGGATACATCGACGTCCACTCGTGATTCTCCCCGGCGGCGGCGGCTTTCAGATTCTCCAGCGTGGAGCCGATGACCCCCGCCGGGAAAGCGCCGCTGACTTCAAGGTCGCCGCCTTCCAGGAACTTGAAGAACCGCTTGGCGTGCTCTTTCTCCTGGTCCGCCGTCTCCTCGAAAATCCGGGAGATCTGGACCAAGCCTTCCTTCTTCGCGGCGCTGGCAAAAAACGTGTAGCGGTTCCGGGCCTGGGATTCTCCGGCAAACGCGAGTAAGAGATTCTTTTCCGTCTGACTTCCCTTGAGATTCTGTGCCATTGAAATGTCTCCTGTTGAACTTTGGTGTACTACGGGTGTGATGAGGCGTGTATCTCGAGCAAACTATCCGTGGAGCAGGAATAGCAGAGATGTATCAACAATAAGTTTATGCATTTTTTGCATAAAAATCACGCTGACGAGAAAGGCTGTCGATTGTGCGTGTGAAGAATGACTGGTTGACGAGACGAGAATCGTGACAGGATACGCGGTTTTATTCACGATATCTTCAATTGATCAAGGAGAATCAGCTTGTGATAATTGGATTTTACTAAGAGCTTTCATAAACTCATCTCAGATTCAAAACGAACATGCCGTTTTAATAAGATAAACCTGTTTGATGCTTACTGACGGCCCGGAACACATGTTTCTTTTATCTTGATGTCCAACGCCGTGAATGACAGTCCTGGGTCGCGAACATCCGAATGGAAAAACGAAGACATGCTTCATCAAAGCCTCCCGGTTTTCCATGCGTTAAGACCAAAAGAGGGAGCTTGACAATGAAATATGTCCTCTGCCTGTTGTATTTCCTTGTACCCACGATCGTCGTCGCCCAGGCCTGGGAGCAAATATACCCGGGCTATCCCGTGGACGACCTCAGCGCCTTCGTGCACTGGAACGGCGATACCGTCTTTGCCGCCGGCGACAACTGGACCCTTCTTCGATCCACCGACGCGGGTTTGACATGGAAAAACATGTTCACGAAAAACAAGTGGTACAACATCGTGCGGTGCGTGGTCAACAAGAACGGGGTGTACTTCCTTCCCAGGCCGTCGGGTTACACCATGAATGATTTCAGGGATCAAAATTCCGTCTTCATGTACAAGTACGATCCACGTACCAACGATACCACGAGGATTATCGTGCCCTACGTTCCCGCCAACCAGGAGAATCCCCTGGGGTCGTACTTCGACATTTCCGCCGGAACGGACTGCATCGTCATGCTGCAGGAGACATCCTCGCTCTCCCTCCAGTTCTCCACCGACGACGGAAAGACCTGGGAAACCAGGCTCCTGCCCGACTCCCTGCCCACGCAAAACGGGAGAGCACAGATATTTTTCCGCGACCGGCTTCACGGCATCCTGTTTTCCGATATCGGGCGGCCATACGGAATGACGGGAAAACGACAGGCGTTCGTCACCACGGACGGAGGCGATACCTGGACCCACTTCAGAGATATCTGGTTCGGCTCTGCATACTGGGACGAGAGGTATTTCAAGTTTCCGTGCACGTGGCTCAACGACAGCACGGTTCTCCTCGCGAACGG
>JALUUP010000079.1 GCA_027021285.1 Bacteroidota bacterium
TGTTTCCTTTTGTACTTCTCCTTGATAGCACATAATTGTCTCAATCCGTCTGAATCGCTATATTCCTTGCAGTAAAGAAGGCAAGCACCTGGAAAGAGTTCCGCCGTATGATCACCCACGCAATTACGTCCAACGTTCAATCTCCAGTGATTCCGATTGCTGCCGTCATCCGGCGCGCACATCGGCGGGGAATTGCGCGGAAACGCGGATAAAACCTTTCCCCATTCGTATCGAAGCACCTATATCTGACCAAAACTCGACGCACCTGCGTGCCGGGGCGCTTCGGGAGCGTAGGCCCCCATACCCCGGGACGATGCACCAGAATGCCGCTCCGCCGGGCTCACGACGTATTCCGCCGCCCGTTCACTTCCACAGATCCAGTAAGCTTTCTGTGCCTCGCATGACGGGATGAAAACCGACTGGTGAACTTGCAAGGGGATTTCCGGCATTGTTGATACTTCCTGATTGACTGTGCTTCTGACACGGTCTGTAGCAAGAAAGCCATAAAACGAATTTCAGAAATGAAACAATAGAGAGTACACTATGTCCCACCCGGTTCTAAAGGATGCGCCCGGAGCATCCATCTGCATGCTGGGGAACCACGCCATCGTTCGAGGAGCCCTGGAAGCGGGATTGCAGTTCTTTTCCTGTTATCCCGGCACCCCGTCCTCCGAAGTCGGCGACCTCCTGGCCAGGGTCAGCAAACCCGCGGGGGTGTTATTCGAGTACTCCATAAACGAGAAAGTCGCGGTCGAAGTGGCCTTCGCCGCAAGCCTGACGGGCGCACGATCGATGTGCGGCATGAAACACCTGGGGCTCAATTACGCCGGCGACCCGATCTCGACCATGCCTTACGTGGGTGTGGAAGGAGGAATGGTCGTCGTTTCGGCGGGCGACCCTTCGGCCATCACAAGTCCCAACGAACAGGATCAGCGCCACTTCAGCCGGTTTTTGTACTACCCGGTATTCGATCCGGCCACTCCCGCCGACGCATACCGCATGACCCGTTACGCGTTCGATTTTTCTGAAAAGACCCGCCTGCCGGTCATCATGCGGCCCACTACACGGGTGTGTCACACCAGCGGGATGGTAGAATTCGGGCCGCTGCCGCAAACGCGCAACGAAATCCGGTTTACCAAGAATCCGCCTCGGTACGTGCCGATTCCCGTCAACGCGCGGCGCATGCGCAAGGAATTGATCGACCGGTTCGCCTTGGCGGAGGAACTCCTGGGCCAATCCGAGTTTTTCCCCAGGCGCGGCAATGGAACGATGGGTGTCATCGCCAGCGGTGTGGGCTACGCGTACGCCTCGGAGGTCCTGAACGAGCTCGGTCTGTACGACCGCGTCTCTCTTCTCCAGGTCGGCGCCTATCCCATTCCGGAAACTATCCTGTCGGAATTTCTCGCCACGGTTGAGTCGGTGCTGGTGGTGGAGGAATTAACCCCGTACGTGGAGGAAATCGTGAGCCTGAGCGCCTTTCGGCACGGCAGGTCCATTCCCGTGTACGGCAAGAACAGCGGGCATTTCCCGGTAGAGTTCGAGTACAATCCCGACATGGTGGAAGACGCGATTCGCACATTCCTTCAGTTGGAGCCGCGGACAATCGTGGAAGTCGGCTTGCCCGAGCTGCCGCCGAGGCCGCCGGTGTTGTGCTCCGGGTGCCCGCACCGCACGAGCTTTTACCTGGCGCGAAAAGTCTTCGGCAAGAACACGGTGTACGTGAACGACATCGGCTGCTACACGCTTGGGTACGGCGAGCCGCTGCATTCCTGCGACGTGCTCCTGTGCATGGGTTCCAGCATCAGCCAGGCCAGCGGCATTGCCCGCACCACGGGAAAGCGCACCGTGGCCTACATTGGCGACTCGACGTTTTTCCACAGCGGCCTGCCTCCCCTGGCAAACGCGGTCCAGGCCAACGACGACATCACGGTGGTTATCCTGAACAATTACATCACCGCCATGACCGGATTCCAGCCCAGTTTTTCCGCCTGGGAAAGCCAGTACCCCGATTGTTCGAACAACGGGCAGAAGGACAGGAGAATCGTTCTCCTTGACGCGGTTAAAGGCCTCGGCGTCAAGGACGTGTACTCCGTCGATCCGTTCGACGAGGCGCAGACACTCGACGCCTTCAAGAAAGCGAAGTCCGGCAAGGGCGTGAACGTGGTCATCTGCAACTCTCCCTGTGCCGTGCACCGTGTCAGGGTGGAGCCGGATGGGAAGAGGGCGCCTTATGTCATCGACCAGGAAAAGTGCAACGCCTGTTCTCTCTGCGTGCGTGTCCTGGGTTGTCCGGGGATCGTGGTGGAGGACGGCGTGTATTTCATCGACGCCTCCATGTGCGACGGGTGCGACCTGTGCGCCTACGTCTGCAATCGAGATGCCATTCACCAGGTCGAGGTACCGGAACATGCATGACAATCCAAAGAACAACGATTTCCGCTTGCGCATCCTGCTGGCCGGAACCGGCGGCCAGGGAGTGATTACTGCCGCCAGACTTCTTAGCGAATATTTCGTGCGAAAAGGCGACCAGGTTTTGAGCGCCCAGCTGCATGGCATGGCGCAGCGGGGTGGCGCCGTCCAGTCCACCGTATGCGTGAACAGCGGCATCAGCCCCGCCCTCCCGCGTGGAGGAGCGGACGTCGTGCTCGGATGCGAGCCGGTCGAGGCCGCGCGCACACTGCCCTATGTTTCAGCAAACACCGTCGTGTTCATCAACACCGCGCCCATCGTGCCATTTGTCCTGTCCCAGAACTACGTGATGGAAAGCGGTTCTTCCGAGTACCCCGATTTGCGGATGCTGGAGGAAAGCCTGCGCGCCGCGACTGCGCGTGTCTATCCCCTCGACGCCACGAAGATGGCCGAAGAAGCGGGCTCCCTCAAAACCATAAACGTCGTCATGCTGGGATGCCTCTTCGGCGCCGGGGTCGTACCGTATCCGTCGCAGGATTTCATCGATACGATAATGGTGCTGGCGCCGCCGAACCTGGCGGAAACGAACACCGCCGCCTTCAAGATGGGCGTTGAATTCGCGGAATCACTAAACGTGGTGGAACAGGCTTCATGAGCATTAAGATCGGAATAGATGTCGGCGGCACGTTCACCGATTTCCTGGTCGCCGCCGAGGGGCAGGAGCCCCGCATTTTCAAGGTGTTGTCCACGCCGGAAGACCCTTCCGTCGGCTTGATCAACGGCCTGGAGGAAATCGCCGCTGGCATGGGCATGCCGTTGAACGAGCTGGCGCAAGCCGTCAGTACGATCGTTCACGGCACAACCGTCACCACAAACGCGACGCTGACCAATAACGGCTCCCGCACGGGATTGTTGTCCACGCACGGGTTGCGCGATGCCCTGGAGATGCGGAGGGGCATACGCGAAGAGCAGTACAATAACCGTTTCCGGAACGTGCCTCCCCTGGTACCGCGGTACCTGCGCGTCGGCATCCGGGAACGTGTCAACTACCGCGGCGAGGAAATCCATCCCCTTTCCGTGGACGACGTGCGATCCGCCATCGAGTTGTTTCGAAAGGAGGGGGTGCAGGCCGTGGCGATCTGCTTCATGAATTCGTTTGCCAACACGGAGCACGAGCGCGCGGCGGCCGCGATTGTCCGCGAGGAATTGCCCGACGCCTATCTTACCGTGTCTTCCGATCTCCTTCCGTCCATCCGGTTCTACGACCGGGTCAGCACCACGGTGCTCAATTCGTACGTGGGTCCCATTCTCAGTTCCTACCTCGACAACCTGCGTTCGCGCCTGAAGCAGATAGGATTTCGCGGCGTTCTGCTCATCATGCAGTCCAACGGGGGAGTAATGGCGCCGGAAGTCGCGCGGGAGAACGCGGCGCTCACCTTGCTTTCCGGTCCCGCCGCCGGACCGCGTGCGGGACTCGGGTACGCTCGTATTCACGGTCACGACGACTGCATAACGGTGGATATGGGAGGAACGAGTTTCGAT
>JALUUP010000080.1 GCA_027021285.1 Bacteroidota bacterium
GGTGTCGACATCCGGAAAGAGGAACAGCGGATGAAAAAGAGTTTTGCCGTATGGTTCAGACAAAAGTCGATGGCGACGAATACCGGAGTTGGATGTGTTCCCCGCACGCGTTTCACGCAAACGTGAATGGCGAGTAGGGCAAACGCCTTGACGATGTTGTTCGGAATTTCGCAATGGATTTTCAGGCGAAAACGTTATGATTCCAACGGGAAGATAGCAGTTTTGGCACTATTTGGAAAGACGGCGCGACGGAGAGCCGCGGGTTTTGAAATGAACACGCCAGGGTTCCAAGTTCCAGGTCCCGCGTCCGAAGATCCAGAAGCATGACCGGAAACTCCCCGCGTGATGGAGATTGCGTCGGGCCTGGCGGCCCTCGCAATGACAGGCTGAATGAAATGCGTCTGCTTCGTCGTTCGTGAGTAATTGCCAATCCGCCAATTCGCCAATCCGTCAATTCATCAATCCCTATAACCTATGACCTCTCACCACGGCCTGTTTTTTATTTGATCCCCGTACGTCGTCTGTGGTCCGTCGTCCGATTCACAATCGAGTTTCGAACTGCCCTTGCTTGTTGTGGAGTTTGAAGATATGTTGTCTGGTGTTCGCGTCGCGCCGGAATGTTACCCCGGATCGCTCGCGGATTCCTGTCACAGGTTTAGAGGACGGTCATGTACGGATTCTCATTCAAGGAATACGTCGCCCGCGCGGTGGAGGTGGTTTCCGATTGGCAATCGCGTTTTTCCCGCTACACGGTCGATCCTTCCCTGCACGTGAGCGCCGATGATTTCGAGAGGGCGTTCACCGCTTTCGTTGAACGGATTTACAATACCTACCCGTTTTTCCATCCCTTGTACGCGGGGCAGATGCTGAAGCCCCCTCATCCCGCCGCAGTCGTGGGATACTTCGTGGCCATGCAAATGAACCCCAACAACCACGCCCTGGACGGGGGACCGGAAACCGGGGCCATGGAAAAAGAAGTAGTGGCCGAGTTGGCGGGTATGGTCGGGTACGACGAACACCTCGGCCATCTCACCAGCAGTGGAACCATCGCCAACCTGGAAGCCCTCTGGATTGCCAGGGAACTTGCGCCGGGCAAGTCCATCGCCTTTTCATCGCAGAGTCATTACACTCATGCCCGCATGTGCGGCGTGCTCAGCGCCTCGACAGTGGAGGTCCCGGCGGACAACGCTGGACGCATGGACGTGAAAGCGTTACGGGCGCTGCTGCTCTCGGAAAACATCGGCACCGTTGTAGTGACGCTCGGTACGACCAGCCTTGGCGCTCTCGATCCCCTGGACGAAATCCTGGAGATGCGGGAAGAGTACGGATTCCGCGTGCACGTTGACGCGGCCTACGGAGGGTTTTTCAACCTCCTGACTCAGGACGATCCGGAAACCGCCCTGGTGCCACCGAATGTTTTTCACGCCATCCGGAACGCCGACAGCTTTGTCGTCGATCCCCACAAGCACGGCCTGCAACCGTACGGATGCGGTTGCATTCTCTTCCGCGACCCCACCGTGGGGAGGTTCTATAAGCACGATTCGCCGTACACGTACTTCACGTCCGACGATCTTCACCTGGGTGAGATAAGTCTCGAGTGCTCGCGGGCGGGAGCGGCGGCCGCTGCGCTCTGGCTCACGTTGCGCTTGTTTCCCTTGCGGGGCGACCGCGGCTTGGGCGCGGTGCTGCGCCAGTGCCGTGAGGCCGCCCTCGAGTGGGCCGAACTCCTTCGCACCTCGGAGGAATTCTATCTCGTCACCGAGCCGGAACTGGATATCGTCGCGTTCTTTCCGAAATCGGATACCCCTTCGGCGTCAAACATCTCTTCCAGGACCAGGGCCATGTTCGACAGCGCCATGGATGCGTTCCCGGAACCGATTTTTCTCAGCCTCCTCCGCTTGCCCGTCTCCATGCTGCAAAGCCGTTATCCCGAAATTATTGCGGACGAGGACGAAGTAGCGGTTCTCCGCAGCGTGCTCATGAAGCCGGAGCACCGCGCCTACGTGCCCGTCATCCACCAGCGTTTATGCACGCTGTACGAAAACCTGCCCGTGGATATTCCGCGGGACAAGTAAAAAGTTGTGTAAGGGGTAACATGTTAGAGGAATTGGCGCTTTCGGGGATTTTCGCTTTTGCCGCGAAGCGGTCCTCTTGGGAAACCGCGAACAACGAGTTGCTTTCACCGCAAAGGGCGCAAAGAGTAACGTTCCAACGTTTTCGAAGTGATATGCGGATCTGAACCGAAGCGGGTTTATGGATTCTCCCGGTCGCCGCCGTTCCGGAACATCCAGTTCGCGAAATCCTCGTAGTTTCTTCTTCGGAATTCCCCCATTACATGCTTGATGTCTTCGCCTACGTAGTGACGAAGGGTCTCGGACGGATCGGTCGCGGCGTGAAAGATGGCGTCCGCGATTTCTTCCGGGGTTGAAGGGCTGTTGAGTTTTGCTCCGATTTCAAGCCAGTAACGGCGCATGGTGTCGCCGTAGATCGCGTTCGCGGGGTGGGTGTTGTCCCGGATGATCCGGAACCCGAAATCGGACTGCGCCACGGCGGTCTCGATGATCTTGACCCGGATGCCGAAAGGCATGACCTCGAGGCGCAGGGCTTCCGACAACCCCTCCACGGCGAAGCGGGCGGAATGGTAGCCTCCCATGCTGGGAAAGGCGAACAGGCCTCCCACGCTGGATACGTTCACGATAGCTCCCCGCCCGCGCTCGCGCATGAGCGGCAGCGCCGCCTGGATGACGCGCACCAGGCTGTAAACCAGGAGATCGAACTGTCGGTGAAGTTCCTCGAGTGAGAGTTGCTCCACGGAGCCGGCCAGCACGAAGCCCTCGTTGTTGACAATTGCCTCGATCGGTCCCAGGGAATTTTCCACGGATGCGATTCCGTCCTTTACCGATTTGGCGTCGCGGATGTCCATGTCTATCGGCGTCACGGTATCCGAGGCAAGCTCTCGCAGGCGCTCGGGATGCGAAAGGGAGACGACGGCGACGTTCCAGCCTTCGGCAGAGAAGCGCTTCACCGCCGCTTCGCCGATGGCGCCGGCGGCGCCGTTGAGGAGGAGAACGGGATTACTCATGGCAAGTCCATGTTGAGATAAAGGATGTTGTTGTTCCGTGAACGGCGGCAAGGAGCGTTGGTCAGGAAACGAGGTGGCCTTCCAGGGTGCGCGTGATGTCCTCGCGCGTGAACGACTCGCCGCTGTTCAGGCGTTCGACGATGGCCTCGATCTCCTGTCGCGCTTCGTGGTTCCCGGCGCCGGAAATGTAGCCGTCGAACACGTGTTCGCCTTTCATCGCCCGCTGGATCTCATTCTCCCGGTCTCGTTCCGTGAGTTCCGTGAAGTACACCACGCGGTACTCATCCGAGTAGGTCGTGTCCCTGTAGATTTCGAACATGATTTTTTCGCCGCGTACCATGAATCCACCTTTTGTTGCGGGCCTCAACCCGTGTGTTCGGTGTGTGTCTCGTCGCCATCCGGGTGATGTGTTCTGGCGGAAGCGGCCACTTCACCTGAATGCTTCAGCAGGGAGTCCCGGTCGTAGCCGGTGAAATGCGGCTCGATCCGCGCCCGGTGTTCGCGCGACGCGAACAGGTCCTCGCGGTAACGCTGGAGGAAGTAGAGAATCGTTTCTATGCGGATCTTGATCGACCCCGCGGGTTTGTTCTCGTCCAGGTCCTTGAAGTTGAAGTACGGGGTGCCGGAGCGCTCGATGATTTCCTCGATGACGGTGTAAATGGGAGCGTCGTGCCCGCACTTGAAGTTCGACATTTCCAGCGCTACCAGGTTGGGATGCCGGGCGGTGAACTTCGCCGCCCAGATCTTCCGGTTCGTGTTTTCGCTGTACGAGTTCTTCCACACGTCGCTGATGTCCATGGGATGGGAAATGACGCCTTCCCGGATTTCTTCCCCGAACAACCGGTCCAGG
>JALUUP010000081.1 GCA_027021285.1 Bacteroidota bacterium
GTACATGCACCAGGCGGGAACCAACGGGCAGGTCGTGGTCTCGCCCGGAGGCCAGGACTTTAATCAGGAGGCCCTGGCCGTTGTGGAGATCCTAAACACGAGCGCGCAGGCGACGCCTGTTTTACGGCTTCATACGACGGAAATCGTAAGAACAATCAAAAAAGGCAGCTTTGACATACTCAAAGTCATGATCGAGAATCCGGGTCTGAAAGACCTGACATGGCAAGCCAACAATAACGGAACAGCCTGGATCGTGATCAATCCCCCGACGGGGAAAGTGCTTCCCGGCAAGGCCCAGGAGTTCCTGGTCAAGCTGGATGCAGGAAAACTGGACAATGGCAATTATTCGGGAAAAATCACCGTTACCTCCAACGATCCAGACCGTTCCAGCGTGGATATTCCCGTCAACATTTCCGTTCAGGAACAAGACGTCGATGAACCGCGGAACGTGTTTCTCGAAGAAATCACGGGCACATGGTGCGGGTGGTGTCCGTACGGGGCGGATATCATTCGCCAGATGGTTCAAAAGTACCCTGACAATCTTGTTGTTGTCTCCTATCATAACGGAAACAACGAACCGATGAAAATCCCCGAGGGAGTAAATATGATCAACTTCCTGGGCGGATCATCCTATCCAAGCGCGGCCGTGGACCGAATCAAATACCCCGGAGTCGCGTCGCTCTTCATCAATCGTGACAAATGGGAAGACGCCTATCTTCTCCGCGTGCAGGAAGGAAGTCCGGTCGGTATCACGTTGCGCAATTACAGCTATAACGCTTCGACAAAGCAGGTGGAATTCGATGCAGATGTGTTCTTCCACCAGGCGCTGAAAACACCGATTCGCCTGAACGTCATGGTTACGGAAAGCGGATTGAACTATGCCCAATCCAAGTACCAGCCGAATGAACTGCTGTACCCTTATTTTCACAACCATGTCGTCAAGCAGATTCTTCCTGATTATCTGGGAACGGTCATCAGCGACGGGGCTCTCGTCAGTTCGCAGAGCACCGTGACCAAGCACTTTAGCTTTGTCAGCGCAGACAGCGCGGCGAAAAACACCAACGTGGTCCTCGTGGTCCATTCCACCGACGGCAAAACACCTGGACCGGTTTTGCAAAGCAAGGAAGTCAGCATCCTGACGGGTGTTTCTCCCACGGCGGTGGGGGAGGTTGGAATCCCTGCTTCGATTTCACTGGATAATTACCCCAACCCGTTTGGCGGAACCGCGGTGTCCCCAACGACCAGCATTCGCTTCGATCTGCCCTACCGGGCCCATGTCGTTCTCAAGGTCTTCGACGCCCTGGGACGCGAAGTCGCCACTTTGATGAACACCGAACGCGACCCGGGTGTGCATTTTGTCCGTTTCGACGGCTCTCGGTTACCAGCGGGAATGTATATCTCGACGTTGATCGTCGGAAGAACAAATATCACGCGTAAAATGGTGATACAAAAATAACCGCAGGATAATTTCACGCTCCTGTGGAAAACCGGAATTCACACACATGCTCCAGTTTTGAACAGTCCGGATGAAATTCTTTCATTCAAAATTGTTCAAATTGCTCATGAAAGAGAGATGTTTCAGCGATTCAAGCAAAATGAGAGGGAATGATGTTTCGGCATGAAGTTCGCATGAATGCAATCACGATGAGGATCTTGCACCATACGAATGATGTTGAAACAATTTCTGCCCTCCCACCGTTTCGCTCTGTTCGCGGAAGCAAGAACATTGATCTCTGTGGCCAGGGTAACGTTACCATGCGATCTGATTTCCTCACCAATTGCATGTATCCTAATGCCCTCCTCACGGAACCCTGGCCTTCAGAGATCTTAAAAAGGTGTTGACCGACACTGCCATTTGCATTTCCCAAGGTCCTATCAATTCTGAATCCCGGTTGTCCGCCGGGATTCTTTTTTATAAAAAACGTCCCACCACGCTTGTGGCGGGACGCTGCTTATAGACAACCTGGTTTGGTGTATTATTTCACCATAACCAATTTCCGCATCTTCATCGATGTCTTTCCACTACTCTCCGATCGAAACCTCAGGCGGTAATAATACACGCCATTACCGACCGCCTCCCCGTCCCACGTCACGTGATACCTTCCTTTTCCCTGCTTCTGATGCACGAGTGTTGTCACCATCTCACCGTAAATATTGACTATATCCAACGTGACATACCCGTTCGAAGGTATCGTGTATGTGATCGTGGTCATCGAACTGTTTCCCACAGACAACGGACCGAAGGGGTTGGGATAATTCTGGGACAGCTGCAACGCGCCGGCCACGGGAACGTTGTTTGCACCGGTGGCAATCGACACCTTCATGTAAATCGTATCGGAGATGGCGGCTCCGCAGGGATTTGTAATCACAACGACATAGCGTCCCTCGTCATTCTTAAACACGGGAACGAATTGCAAAACCGAATCCGAAGCGCCGGGAACCATCACTCCATCCTTGAACCACTGGTATTTCAACGCTCCTCCCGAGGCTCGAACAGCCAGTGATACCGTATCACCTTCAGTAACCGAACGTGAAACAGGTTGGCTGCGGATGCTCGGTATCGAACCAACTGTCAGCATGGCATCATTCGAAACCGTCGTTCCACAATCATTTCCTACCAGGACCCTGTACGTCCCTGCGTCATTCCGGCTGGTACGTGTTAACGTCAGTCGCGAACTTGTAGCGCCCGGAATATCGGCACCGTTTTTCTGCCACTGGAACGACCTGGCATTCTGCGCCGCCACCAGAAACGATACTGCATTGCCTTCACACGTGAACTTGTCCAGGAGCGGCATGGCGACAACCGGCACGTCCCGTACGTAAAGCGTCGCAACCGAGGAGACCACGGAGTCGCAGGCATTTGTCGCGATAGCGCGGTACCGGGTCCCATTCATTGCCGCATCAGCGATATTGACGCTCAAAACACTGTCCGTCGCTCCTTGAATATCCCGGAACGCAGTCGTTTGAGAAGCAGCTTTTTGCCAGCGGATGGAGGCAGCCGAGGATGGATCGACCCGAACAACAAACGAAGCTATTGTACCCACGCATGCCGTGACATCGGTTGGAGAATTCACAATCGAGGGACGCGAGACGACGCGCAGAACGGCGGCATCGGAATACACGGCGCCGCATTCATTCGTAACACGCGCACGGTACCTGTATCCATCCATCCCGAACGTCGTGTTGCCGATCACGAGGCTATCGGTATTGCTGTTTGGAAGATTGATATACGACGCACCCCCGTCACTTGAAACCTGCCATTGGATTTCTTGTTGAAGTGTCGTAGCCATTCCAACCTTGAAATACGCGCTGCTACCCTTACAAACCATCGTATTTCCCGGCTGATCCTGAACCACGGGACTTCCGGCAACAATGAAACGCGGACTGATCCATCGAACGACTGTATCCGCGACATCCGAAACCCTGATGTGATAATTGTATCCGTTTTTCAACGATGAAGGAGGTGTCCATTTCCAGGAACCCAACGACGCCGGGATGCTGTCGGCCAGTACCTGGTACGTCTGGCCTGCATCATTCGACAGCTCGATGCGGACCAATGAAACACAGATAGCATTCCACTCGATCTCCAGCGTGGAATTCGTGCACACGTACGTTCCCGTGGCGGGCCTGCCTCCCAGGACAGATGGTGTACCAAGACTAATGGCGCCGTTATTTAAAACAGGTGTGAAACACCCCCCGGAAAACATCCAATCACGCAGTTCCACCGTGATGGGATAGTGGAAGGCATTCGTATCCGTTACGAGAAACCGCAACGCAAGGAGCGTTCCTTTTCCCGTTACTTCCCCGATATCATTGAAAGATATTCGCTGACCTCCAACGACACCCTGTATGGAAAGCGAAGTAGAATCGAGCAGTGTGCCGCTTTTTCTCACCCCGATAAAAGAACACTTCGCCGGGTCGAAACCGATCGTGAACGCACCGGCGGAAAGATACCCGTGTATCGAATCCGTGATTACAAGCGGGAGCTCCACAATGCGCCCCGGTTTCGTACAGACGTCGCCCAATTTCAGGTTAAGCGGCGTGTACGTCGATGGATCGTACGGAGCCCGGTACGAGATCGTCTTTGTATCGGTACCCGGGCAGCCGGGCAAACCGAGCCCCGCATTTGCGGAGATTTCCCGGGGACTTCCCACTGTTACTTCAACGGTTCTGAACGAACTGTCGGCACAGGTGGATTTGTACGTGATCTTGTATTCCTCGAAACGACTCCGGCTGATCGCATAAATGCGTCTCATTAACGCCGGAAGATTGCCACCGGTCGGATCATGGAAAAAACGTCCCCCCGTTTCGTCGGCAACTTTTTTCAACGCTACTGTATCGGCCTTCCCGATACCGATTGTGAAAACTCGAATGCCTTTTTTCCGCGCAAGCGCGATGCATTCTTCCGCCGAGCGCGACGACTGACTGTAATACTCGCCGTACCGCAGCAGTACAACGATCCTGCAATCATTCATCCCGTTATTGGCAACTTCCACGATCCCGGAGTACACACCTTCCCAGGGTTTGGAAACACCGCCGGGGACCAGGCGGTTCAACCCCGCTTTCAAAAGGTCCTGATCAGTGGTCATGAAGATACCTATCGACACGGTAGTCGCAAATGAAAGCAGGGTAGCTTCGTCACAGCGGGTATCCATGGTGTCGATGAACGCCCGGACACCTGCTTTTTCCTTGTTTAAAAGATCGCTCGATCCGGTTCCGCTGCGCTCGATCACAAATCCGATCGACAGGCAACAAGGTTGCAACGGAGCAGGACTGATCAACGAGAAGTCCGAGATCAGCCGACCGTTCTCTTTAATCGTGAAATTATCCTGCGTTAGATCGTACCGCACGTGTCCCGCGCATTCCACACGCGCGGATAACGAAATATTTGGATACGCAGAGTTAAGAAGTCTTACCTGTTGGAGGGAAGGCTGCGACCGGGCAATGAACATCAAACCGGGAAACAGGAAGACAACTGCGATCGACCTGAACACACTGTTGGAAAGACATTTCTTCATGGCAGGACCTCTTTGATGCTATTGAGTGATCACCAATTTTCTCGTCTGTATCACCGGCTTGAACGACTGTGAATCCGGGATGAACTCCAGGCGGTAGTAGTAAACACCGGGACGCAGCGCGCTAGCGTCGAGGACAGCGACGTATCGTCCCGCCCGCATGACGGCATCGACGAGGGTCGCAACTTCCTTGCCCCGGATCGAAAACACCCGTAATACGGCACGGCCCTTGGTTGGCAGTGTGTACGTGATTGCCGTTCTCCTGCCACCACCCAGCGGCGTGTTGCCCAGGGGATTCGGATAATTCTGGAACAAGACCACTCCGCTTGCGGATTCCGGCATCCCGGCAATCGACGTTACCGTTACCGACAAGTACGCCGTATCGGAGCGCACAAAACCGCATTTGTTCCGGACTACAACCACGTACTTCCCTTCATCGCCTTTTCGTACGGGTCCAATAACCAATACCGAGTCTTGCGCGCCTCCCAGAGCCGCTCCGTCTTTCCACCACTGGTACTGCAAGCCAACGCCCGACGCTCGTACCTCGAACCTCACCGTGTCGCCGACACTCGCCGACCGTGATGCCGGATGATTGGCGATCGCTGGTCCCGACGTCACTTCGACGCGCACGGCCTTTGAAGAAACGCTGCCGCACGTGTTAACAACGGTGACCATGTACGCTCCCGCATCTTTCATACTCGCGGCGGGCAGAACCAGGATACTACTGTCCGCTCCCGAGATGGCCGTTCCATCCTTCTCCCAACGATACGCCGTTGTGTTCGATGCGATAACGCGAAGAATAACGCTGTCTCCTTCACACACGGAAACATCAAGTGGCTGTTGCTGGATTAGCGGTATATCCTTAATCCCCAATATCGACGGCTGAGAGTACACGGTATCACAACCGTTACCAACCGCCAGTCGGTATCGTGTTCCCGATTGATTGACGGCCGCAGCGGTTATCACCAATGTATCTCTTGTTTCTCCGGGGATATCCTGATACGTGGTGGCAGTGACGTCTTTCTTTTGCCATTGTTGAAATGTCTGATTCTGTACCTGGACTCGTCCAATGAGACTGCCCGTGCCTCCCACACACAGCGAAACGAATTGCGGCGTAACGGCAACCGTCGGCAATGGTGTAACGGTAAGCGCGGCGACATCGGAATATATTTCACCGCAGTCGTTGGAGACGCGCACGCGGTAGAGAGTCCCTGACTGAGTTATTGTAACGGACGGGAGGCTCAATACAGACGCCTTCTGTCCGGACATGTCAACAAATGTCGCTCCCCCGTCCGTGGAAACCTGCCATTGAATCCCGGGAGCGGGAAAACCTGAAACAACAGCAGAGAACACAGCTTGTGTTTTTTCGCAGGCCGTTACGTCGGAAGGTTGCTGCTGAACAAGGGGCGCGCTTGTAATCGAAAAATCGCTCGCTGTTTCTGCAACCAGTGTCGTGTCATTAGTACCGATAATTCGGATCCTGTATCGATTGCCCGGTGCAACGTTCGCCGTCCAGGGCCACGCACCATCCTTGGCGGGCACCGCGGAAGCCAGCGTTGTCCATGATATCCCGCCGTCATTTGAAAGCAGGATCGCCACATTGTCGATACATTTGGCCTCCCATTTGATTTGAACCGATGAGCCTCGGCAAATCTCACTGGCCGGATCGGGAGCGGAAAGAGACAGCGCCGGTACTCCAAACGAAATGAGTCCACCACCCAGCACCGGTGTAATACAGCCCTTCTCCATGCTCCACCCCTCAAGTAATATCTTGCATTCCCTGCACGCGCCGTACATGTCCACGGTTCTGAACTGAAACACGCCCAGGACACCATGGCCAGTGATCCTTCTTTCCCCCGTAAGCGTAAACTCCAACCCGCCTTGTGTACCCGTAAACGTGACGGACAAACCGTCAAACTTCGCTCCCTCGGTGTTGAACGAGACCCACTGCACACATGTCGGGTCGTACCGCAGGCGAAACGTCGCGGGTGTAAGCAGTCCATCAATATCATTGTTCAACCTCAGTGGAACGGATACAAGGCCTCCCGCGTCGCTTCTGACGCTATCCAGGCTGATAAAAGCGGGAGCGAATTCATTCGGGCGGTACGGAGCGGTGTACGTCCGGGACACGGAATCAGAGCCCGCACATCCCGGAAACTCCACCGGGCTGCCCGCAATGATTTCAACCGTGCGCGTCGAGCCATCCGGACAGGACGATTCAAACGTGATCGTGCACTCCCCGTAGTTCTGGTGCATGATTGTATAGATCTGTTTATAGATTCCGCGCAGTTCGTCCAGCGAGTTGGCCCGGAAAAATGCGCCACCGGTTTCATCGGCGATACGCTGTAACGGTGGAAGGATCGCTCCATTCCCGACAGCAACGGTAAAGACGCGTATTTTATTCCGCTGTGCCAGGGCAATGCATGTGTCAAGCGAATATACCGTGCTGGAATTGTCTCCACCGTCCGTGGTAACGATCACACCCCGGCATCCCTGTGTGCCATGATCGATGAGTTCCGTGATTCCAACCCCGGTTCCATCCCAGAGCGCCGTCGACCCGCTTGCCACCAAGGCGTCAACGCCGGCTTTCAACACTGCCGTATCGGAAGTCACCGGCACATCGGTGGTAACGTTGGAGGAAAAGCTTACGACAGCCGCCTCGTCACAAGTAACATCGAGCAAATCGATAAAGGACTTTACCCCGCTTTTCATGGAATCGAGCGGCGCACCGTTCATGCTTCCACTGCGATCCAAAACGAGGGCCGCCGAAATACAACACGGAAACTGCGGCGGGCACGAAATGGTAAAGTCCTGCACGGGGACACCGTTTTCTTTCACCGTAAAGTTCGAACGGTCGAGGTTATAGCGGTAAAGCTGGTCGCATTTTACCGTGATGTAATTCGTTATTGTGGGAAAGGCGGAAGCGTCGATCCACCGCAGTTTCAGCTCAGGCTGCGCTGCCACGGGATACAGAACAAACAACAGCAACAACGCGGACAGACCTGCTTTCATCCCGGTTTTATTTGTTTTCCTACGCATAGTTAATACCTCCATGTTTTTCTCCGCAGTTTCAATTAATCATACATATTCCATCCTCCATACTTCCATCGAGCACATAGTATCAGCAGCCTTGAAAATGGTTCATTCTATTTATCTCATGATAACCAGTTTTTTCGTCTGAACGACGGGAATTCGTCGCCCATCGACCGGCGTGAACTCCAGCCTGTAATAATACACACCAGGACGCAGATTCCGCGCATCGAGACGAACCAGGTGACGCCCGGATTCCAGCGTTCTGTTCACGAGCGCCGCGATTTCTTCTCCGCGGATCGTGAACACCCGCAGAACAACGTGACCGTTTTCCGGCAAGGCAAATCCTATCGCCGTTTGCCTGTCACCATCGGGCGCTGCGCCGCCGAGCGGGTTGGGAAAATTCTGGAACAGTATAACGCTGTTGGCCGCCTCGGGTGTTCCTCTCACCGCTGTCAATGTTACTGACAGGTACACCGTGTCTGAAAGCGCTTCGCCGCACTTATTCCGCACGACGGCGACGTACGCTCCCTCGTCACTCTTTTGCACCTGGTTTATAACAAGCGTCGAGTCCGTTGCCCCGGGCAGAATCACCCCGTCTTTCCACCACTGGTAGGTCAATGCCTGACCCGTCGCGTGAACCTTGAACCGCACCCTTTCGCCCGGAGACGCAGACCGGGAAACGGGTTGCTCCCTGATCATCGGCGCTTCCATCAGGAGAAGGCGAGCCGAGACGGTCTCAACGCTACCGCACTTGTTTGTCAATACAACACTGTAGGAGCCCGTATCGGAGGGACTCAGTGCTTTCAGCAGCAGGAAACTGCTCGTGGCTCCCGGAATATCAACGCCCCCCTTCCGCCACTGGTACGACGTCGCATTGATGGCGCTAACGCTCAGTGCCACGGAATCCCCGAAACACGAAGCAGTCGATGACGGCGGACTCATAATGACGGGAACGCCTTGCACCACCAACAATGCAGGCGTGGAAAACGCCGTGTCCCGTGGGCTTCCCGCACGTACCCGGTATTGAGTCCCGCTCATTCCGACACTCGATGGATTCACAACAAGCGTGTCGCCGGTTTCACCTGGAATATCCTGGAAAACCGCGCTGCCTGGATCGGCTCTCTGCCATTGCCTGAACAGCACCGTATCCATTGCACGACTGATCAACTTCGCCTGCGAACCCGCACAGATCGATACGACATCCGGCGCCACCGTTACCCATTGCCGCGGGATAACCCTGAGTCGAGCCGGAAGTGAATACACCGAGCCGCACTCGTTGTAAAAGCGGGCGCGATACAGGTATCCATTCATTTCAGCCGTTACACTTTTCAATTGCAGCGCCCGATCAATTTGATTCGAGATATCCGCAAACGTTTTCCCGCCGTCGGTTGACACCTGCCACTGGAGCAACGCCGTCGGAGAACCGGACGCTTGCGATCGCATGGTTCCCGATTTACCTTCCATCAACACAAGACCCAAGGGTTGTTTTTCCACGTGGGGAAGGCTGTTGATTATGAAGTCACCGGCCGTTTGGGTACTCAACCACGGATTGGTTGAGCTCACCAGTCTCACGCGATAGTGCATCCCAGCGTCTTCCGTCACGGTCCATATCCACTTCCCCGTGCTTGCCGGGATGTCGTCGGCTACGAGTTTCCAGGACCCGCCGCTATTATCTGACACGAAAACATCAACGTTCTCAAGACACGTGGACGACCACTGTACATTGACGTCGGTGCCCGGGCAGATTGCCACGCCCGCCTGCGGCTCGTTCAACGCCAATGTCGGTGTTCCGAAAGTCACGCTTCCAGCGCTCAGCACGGTCTGAATACATTTTTTCAGGTCCCATCCTTCCAGCTGAATAGAACACTCCCTGCATTGACCGGTCGTATCGGCCGGGACGAACGTCAGCATGGCGAGCACGCCGTCGCCGGGAATGTCCTTTTCCCCTTCGAAATTTATCATCACTCCATCCATCGTCGGAGAAAACGATATCGGTACTCCTTCGAGCTGTTGACCGCGCGTATCAATACTGACGTACTTGGCACACGCGGGATCAAACCGAACATGAACCGATGACGGGGTCAGAGTTCCATTTACGGAATCCATCACAACGAGGGGAACCTTCGCCGGACCTGACGCAGAAGTTACCGTATTAGCAACCGCTACTCGTACTTCTTTGAATGTCGTCGCGTCCAGCGGCGCCCTGAATATCTTGACCTTCGTATCCGTGCCCGCGCAATTATCAACGGGGAACGGCGCTCCCACGGTAAGCTCGACCGTCCGCGTCGTTCCGTCCGGGCAGGAAGACTTGTACGCTATGGAGCACTCGCGATACACCCGCGATACGAGAGCATATATTTCCTGAAAGATCGGAATGAGTTTGTCGCCAGATGGGGCGTGATAATACGTTCCCATAGTTCTCCGTGCAATCTCCTGCAATGGGGGCTCGAACACATCGTTGCCAAATCCGATTGTAAAGATCCTGATGTCGTTTTTCGTAGCCAACTCGATGCAATCGTCCCGCGTGTATCTCGTACTCGCATAATCTTTTCCATCCGCCACCACGATGACAAACCGTGTAGAATGAACGCCGTTGTTCTTTAGTTCCAGTATCCCGGCGCCAACCGCGTCCCACAGGGCTCTCGTTCCACCTCCGACCATGGCGTCGATCCCCGTTTTCAACAGGTTCTTATCCGTGGTCATGAATACATCCACGGTAACGTCGCCCGCAAAAGAAAGAAGGGAAGCTTCGTCACACGTGCCGTCCAGCGAGTCGATGAACACCTTGGCACCGGTTTTTTCATCGGGGAGGGATTGGCCGCCGCTGCGCTCGAGCACCAGCGCAACCGAAAAACAGGTCGCCGTATCGGGAAAGTTCGTTAAGGTGAAGTCGTTTATCAGCTCCCCGTCTTCCTTGAGCGTAATATTCTTCTTTGAAAACTGGTTGAGCAGATTTCCATTACACCTCACCTGGAAAAACAGTTTCACGTCCGGAAAGGCATGCGAACGGATCGCCGAAAAATTCAGCCGGGGTTGAGCAAAGAGCATGCTTGACGAGGCAAATAATAGGAAAACCACTGCCCAAATTCGTGACCTGACCACTGTTACACTACTCGACATACTATTCTTCTCCTTCAAAATGAATTCTTGTTGAGAGCGCGTATTACATGATGCTTCTCTTGTATGCACACTCGAATAACCGACTATTTCTTCGAACATGGAATCCCAGACGTCTATTTCATGATAACCAGTTTCTTCGTCTGAACGACGGGAATTCGTCGCCCACCAACCGGCGTGAACTCCAGCCTGTAATAATACACGCCAGGACGCAGGTTCCGCGCATCGAGGCGAACCGTATGACTCCCTGATGCCAGCACATCGTTCACCAGTACCGCGATTTCTTCACCGCGAATCGTGAATACCCGCAATAGCACGTGGCCGCTTCCAGGAAGTGTAAACGCTATGGCTGTCTGCCTGTCGCCCTCGGGCGGCGCTGCGCCAAGCGGGTTTGGGTAATTCTGGAACAGCACCACGCCGTTGGCCGCCTCGGGCGTTCCCCGCACCGAAGTCACCGTCACCGAGAGGTACACCGTATCGGAACGCACTTCACCACACGCATTTCGCACAACGACCACGTACGTCCCTTCGTCGCTCTTTCGCACAGGTAAAAACGTAAGCGCGGAATCTTTCGCCCCGGGCAACGCCGCGCCATCTTTCCACCACTGGTACGTCAACCCACCTCCCGTGGCATCGACGGAAAGAGTGACGATTTCACCTTCATTCGCCGACTTCGAAACCGGCCCGCGAACGATTACCGGATTAGTGACAACATTGAGCTGCGCGGGTTGAGATTTACTGATTCCACATTCGTTTTTCAACAAAACCTGGTATGTCCCCCCGTCCCGGTGAGTCACCGGTCCTATAGCAAGCGTACTGGAGGTTGCCCCGGGAATCTCGACACCGTCTTTTTGCCATTGATACGAAGAGGCATTTATGGCCTGCACGCTTAACGATACAGAGTCGCCCGGGCAGGCATCGACGGACTGGGGCTGACCGCTTATACCCGGTATGTCACGAACGACAAGCGAAGCGGGAGAAGAATAGACCGTGTCGCACTTGTTTCCGACCGCAAGGCGGTAGCGCGTACCCGTTTGAGAAACGTCAGCGGCCTGTACAACAAGCGTATCCTTGATCGCACCGGGTATGTTTGTAAAGACCGCGCTCCCAACCACCGATTTCTGCCACTGGACGAAAGTTAACCTCTCTCCCTTGCGCGCACCTATGAAAACGGCCTGTCCGCCTTTGCAAATCGTGACGCTGTACGGCGAGACATTGACCTGAGGAACATTGATAACCCCGAGTGACGCCGCGTCGGAATACGTGTCGCCGCATGTGTTGGAAAACCGTGCGCGGTACAGGTAGCCTTCCATGCTATCAACCACGTTCGTCAACGATAACATCAAGGTCGTCTGATTTGGTATATCGGTAAACGTCGCGCCACCATCCGTCGACACCTGCCATTGGATACCGGGGGCAGGTTGTCCCGATGCCTTGGACTCGAAGGAAATTCCTGCACCCAGGCAGGCTATCTGGTCCGCCGGATGCTTCTCCACGTGCGGCGGAGAGAGGATGAAGAAATCTCCCTGCGTTTCATCGACGAGGGTGTTGTCGAAGCTGTCGAATATGCGCAACCTGTATCTCGTTCCCGCTTGTTCCGAAACCGTCCATGTCCATTCGCCATTTCCTGCCGGGAGATGTTCGGCCAGTATTTTCCATGAACTTCCGCCATTGTCGGACAACAGGATGGTGACGCTGTCCACACAGGATTCCTTCCAGCGGACCACATAGTCTTTTCCTGAACAAATGCCGATACCGGCCGGCGGGTCCTGAAGATCGATAGCGGGTTCGCCTATCACCACTGTTCCGTTACTGAGTACAGGCGTGATGCATCCGCTTTCAAGGTCCCAGTTCTCCAGGCGGACTTCACAGGTTTTGCATGTTATTGTCGTATCCACGGTCTGGAACGTCATCGTACCAAGGATTCCTTTTCCCGGCACAATTTTCCTTTGAAGCATTCGCACTTCAACACCGCCGGGGACAGGTGTGACGACAGCCGGGACGCCATCCCACTGGCCACCTTGCGTGGAAAAATCCGACCATGTGAGGCACGTACTATCAAACAGTACGCGGAATGTCGCGGGCGTAAGCGGCGCCTTTACGCTATCCTCGACCCGAAGTGGAATCGTGACAGCACCTGGACCAGGTGAAGGGATATTGTCAAGAGAAATGTTTACAAAGGTAAATCTCGTAGTGTCCAGTATTGCCCTGTAGACTCTCGTTCTTGTATCGGTCCCGATGCAACCGGAAATAGAGGAAGGTGATCCGACGGTGACTTTGACCATGTGAACCGCCCCATCCGGACAGCTCGACATGTACGTGAAAGAACACTCCTGGAATCGCTGAGAAATTACTTTGTAAATCTCTTTGAAAATCGCCTTTAATTGATCGCCGCTGGGCGCATGATAATAGATGCCGCCGGTCTCACGCGCGAGCTGCTGAAGTGGAGGTTCGACAACTCCATTGCCCAGACCTATCGTGAATACACGGATACTGCTGCCTTGAGCCAACGCGATGCAATCATCAAGAGTGTAATACACGCTTGCATTTTCCCCACCATCCGTCGCGATAATCACGGCCCGGCAATCCTTTGAGCCGTTCTTGACAACTTCCGCAACCCCCGTACCAACTCCATCCCAGAGGGCTGTTGCACCGCTCGAAACGATATTATCAATCCCCGGGTTCAAGAGCGACGTATCCGAGGTCATAAAGACATCAACAGTCGTGTTACTTGCGAAACTCACAACGCTGGCCTGGTCACAGGTCGTATCCAGCAAACTCGCATACAGTTTTGCCGCTTCCTTGAGTTGTTCCATCGGAGCCCCATTCATGCTGCCGCTGCGATCAAGAATCAGTGCTACGGACTGGCAACACAACACGTCGGAAGGACACGTGAGCGTCATAATGTTCATTTGTTCACCGTTTTCCTCGACGGTGATGTTCTTTGCCGTCACGTTATTCTGAAACTGGCCGTTGCATTTCACGGAGAAATACCCGGTGATCTTCGGAAACGCCGTTACATCGATGCGGCGGAAATTCAGTCTCGGCGGCTGTGCGACAAGTTGAGGCAGGTTGATGAAAAGAAAAAGCAAAACAGCAACGCCAGTAAAAAACGACCGACCGGATAAGTCTTTCACGGAATACCTCGAATGAAAAAAAGTTGAATCACCGCGCTGGCAAGGAAACGGCGCAATTGACAATATTCTGATTGACGCGAAGAGCATGGTGCTCCGGTGACGAAAATGTATTAAAAGAGAGCGGATTTCTTTTGCGGTAAAGTAAAAAGATTACAAGTGGAAAGCAACAGGCGGGAATTTTTATCGAGCAGAAGCCATCCAGGAATCGTATAGAAAAAGCCCGTTCGGTGATGCGAACGGGCTCGAGACACTAAACAGCATCACGGCGGCAGATTACTGTACCGTGTATGAGATCAATTCCGAAACCGTGCCGTTCCGCCCTTGCCCCATGATCGACATGCCACCCGACTCGCGACGTACCTGCGAAATGCCCCGCACGAGATACGTCTTGACGGGAATATTCAACTCCATGTCCGTGAGCACGGGCGGGATGGACGGAGTAAACGTGATCTTGAGGTTCGCATTGATGTCGCACCTTGTCGCCCCCGTGTACGATTTACCCCCGGCTTGAACATCCTCCTGGCCGACAGTTTTCCCAGTAACCGTCACTTTCACTGACATTTTCACTGTAAACGGTCCGGCGGGTATATCCTGCGTGATGTGCTGCGTGTACAGGTTCCAGGAAGCCGTTCCAGGTTTGAGAAATTCCACCCAGATCGACGTCGCGAGATCCGAAGGACGGTCGTCGATAGGAGTCAAGCTCGTATCAGCCAGCATCCACAGGTTGTCTCCTTCCGCGTAGTAGTAGGCCGTGTCCACGCCTTCCTTCTGGCTGGTATTGACGAACATGTACGCGTCTTTCCCCTTGAGATTTGCCTGGCCGGCAATGACGACCTTTACCGTGTCTTCGGTCCCCGAGATTTTTTGATTGGTCAGGGAATCGACCTCATACTCCAAGTATGTCCACGTGTTACCGACCGCCATGGGAAAGAACGAATCACTCGTGGATGGAGTCGTCGGGTTATCGTCACTCGAGCAGGAAGCAAGGATCATGGAAAAAACGACAGACAACACAAAGCCTGATAGAATATATCGCTTCATTGAAAGCCCCTTTATTGTTGCTGAAATAGACTGCGCATAATGGCGCGCCCGGTAGGACTCGAACCTACGACCCTCTGCTTAGAAGGCAGATGCTCTATCCACCTGAGCTACGGGCGCTTGTCCGAATGAATTATACTAATCAATCCCTTCAAGCGCAATGAGAGACGAAAGAGAAAAGTGAAAATCGTGACCAGGTTACGTGGGCTCGGAGCCGATAATCCCCGCGAGGCTTTCTGCAAGCTGTTCCACCGTAAACGGTTTTTGCAGAAAAACGACATCCCCGGATTCGATCAACTCGCGCGCTTCGCCTTCCGGGTAATATCCCGATGTGATCAGCACCTTGACGTGGTTGTAGGTACTCCGAATCCTCTTATATATCTCGATTCCGGAAACGCCTGGCATCAACACGTCAAGAATGACGCATGCGACACGGTCGGCGTATTTCTCGAGCAACGGCATGACCTCGTTCCCGTCCGGTGTGTCGATCACCGAGTACCCGAGCGCTTCAAGGATTTCCTTCGTCACTTCGCGCATGACGTCTTCGTCATCGGCAAGAATAATCATGCCGGACCCCTGTTCCGGTTCATGCTCTTTATCCTGCGGCTCTACCGTTGTATGTTCTTCGGCAGCGGGAAAATACAAGCTGAAAACCGACCCCTGGCCGACTTCCGATTCCACGTTGATATGACCGTGATATGCCTTCACGATGCCGTACACCATGGCAAGCCCCAAACCCGTGCCTTTTCCCTTCGGCTTCGTGCTGAAGAAAGGTTCAAAGATGTGTGATTTTATGTCCGGGGTCATTCCCACGCCGGTATCGGCGACCTTAAGCAACACATACGGACCGGGCGGGAGAACGCGGCCCAGTTTGCTGCCGTCGCGTTTTACTGTCACGTTTGCGGTCGTGATCGTGAGAGTGCCGCCGTCGGGCATCGCGTCGCGTGCATTGATACAAAGGTTGAGCAGGCAGTGTTCAAATTGTGCGCCGTCGCCCTCGATCTTCCACAGTCCCGTCTGCAAGGATTTTTTCACGGCAACGTGTTTCTGGAACGTGCGTCCAACCAACTCGATGACGGACTCGACGATCGCGTTGAGGTCGATGGATTCCACCTTCCGTCCGCCCGCGCGTGTGAAGCCGAGCAGTTGTTCCGTGAGCGCCGCCGCCCTGCGGGCCGACTTCTCGATTCCATCCACCGTTGACTGGAGGGGGCTGTCCTTGCCCAGCTTCATCCGCATGAGCGATGTGAACCCGATAATCCCGCCCAGCAGGTTATTGAAGTCATGGGCGATACCGCCTGCGAGAGTCCCGATGGCGTCCATTTTCTGGGCCTGGGCGACGTGCTCTTCGAGTTTCTTCTGTTCGGTGATGTCCCGAACGACTTCCGCAACGTAACGCCTGTCCCGAACGGTAAAGGGATATCCGCAGAGCCATACCCACCGATCCATTTTCGGCAAATAGCGCTCTACAGGCACCGGCTGGTACTGATTCAAGGCGAGATGGATTGGGCAATCCCGTTCCGCGCACTGTGCTTCCGGGTGTTCAATCTGTCCGCAGGAAACGTCCTCACCGGCGGCATCCGCAAGGCGATAAAATTCCTTCGCTTTCGGATTCCTGGAAACCACTTGCCACGAATCGACGTCGATAACCCTCATGGGTTCGATACTCTTGATGACGGATTCCGTGAAGGCATGCTCGAACTCCAACTCCCGGCGCAGGCGGCGCTCCTGTGTA
>JALUUP010000082.1 GCA_027021285.1 Bacteroidota bacterium
CAATGCATGAATTGTGTTTTTAGAAATATCCTTAAATCAACACACTCTTTCCGTCATTTCCATACCGTGTTTCCGTTCGCGTCTGTCTTGATCAACCAGTAAAACGGGCGTTCACTTTCCCTGCTCGGATATGACCCTCCTGCAAGGATGAACCCGCCGTCGTGCAGTTCGCTTACCGCGAATCCGTAATCGCTGCGCTGATCATCACCGAACGTGCGCTCCCAGACGGTATTGCCCTGGCCGTCCAACTTGATCAGCCACGCGTCCACGGAATAATTCTTCCAAATGGAATAACCTGAAGTTCCTACAACAATATAGCCCCCATCTTTTGTCTGGTACACTTCCTCCGGCTTTGTTCCTACCTTTTTACTCACCCACTGCAGGTTCCCCTGGATATCGGTTTTAATTATCCAGCTCCAGTATTTCAATCCCACACTCTCGCTCAGAGGAACATATGAGCCAATGATATAGCCGTTATCTTTAGTTTTTTTGAAACAAACGACTTTGTTCAATTCACCAGTGCGTACTACTTTTTCCCATATAACGTTTATACCTGAATCGAGTTTAATCAACCATGGAGAGTCAATAATTGCGATGAACTCATTTTTTCCTACTTTTATAATATCCGACAAGTTCGGATAATCAGTGAGCCTTTTCTCACTGACAAGATATCCTGACTTTTTTATTTCAAGAATTAAAGCCTGTGGCGGATGTAGTAAAGAATAATGACCAACGATTAAGAATGAACTATCGCTCGCCTGACATATAGCCATTGCGTCTAATCCACCCGTTTCTCCTATTTCTTTTTTCCAGAGCAAGTCACCATCGCTGTTTATTCGACAGAGGAACGCTGACACTCTCTTCCACCATATATCTCCAAGCAATATATAACCACCGTCAGATGTCTGATCCAAATCCTGAAAATAAATACTACCACCAGCAGTATAGACTTTTTTCCACAGCACGCTGCCGTTGCTATTTGTCTTCAAAAAGGAAAGGTTAGAGTCATTATGGCCAAAAATGTAATAACCGCCGTCATCCGTTTCTATTATTCGACCTGCATGTAAAAAACTGTCTTCGCTGTATGTCTTCGCGTACCCGAGAGATGGTATTTCCGGCTCCACCGTGCACCGTATATTAATCATGCAGAGAAGCAGGATTGAGAGAAGGAGAGAGCCAGTGAATATTGCGTTTTTCCCCAGCATACCATCACCCCCAGCGGATATGAAACAGAGAGAAATCTTGTGAGGCGTCGTGCGGGAAGCGCTTTCTGCTCACGACAATACAGCTTGGAGAACGCATTCCTTGCGAAAAAGAGGCTGCGGCCACCGCGTTCCCTCCGCATGGACATCCAGCGTCACACATGGGAATCGGAAAAAGGAGATTCTCCTGTCTTTTCCAGCTTCGATAAGCAGAGACAAAAGAACCAGGTTCATGCATGGCAAACCTCCTTGGATTACCGTGTAATTTATGGAGCTCGTCTCAAGAATGCAAATACAAAAGACATGGGAGGGCGATAATGGTCTCACCCGACGCGCCCCCTGTCGGGGCGCTGGACTGACACTAATATTTATTGGATGCCCACATGGTCTGAAGGACCCCTTTCGGAGGTTCTTCTCCCCCGTCACACTCCCATTTCTTCCAACAGGAAATCCGCCCCGGCCAGCTCGGACGTGATGAAAAGGATGTACCGGATGTCAACTGCAATCGACCTGCTGTACCGCTCCGACCACTGGTAATCGTTGATCGTGGCTTCCCAGGCCCGGTCGAAGTTCACGCCCACCAGCTCGCCCCGGGCGTTCAGGACCGGGCTGCCGGAGTTTCCTCCCGTGGTGTCGGTGTTGTACAGTATGGCCACGGGGACGTCGTCCAGGATGGGATCAAGGAACCGGCTCTGCTTGCGCTTCTCGTACAACCCGAACAAGGTTTCCGGCAGGTCGAACGGATCCCGACCGGTGTACTTCTCGATCACCCCCGTTAGGGTCGTGACGGGTGAGTACCAGGTGGCGTCGGCGGGCGAATAGCCGCGAATGTAGCCGTAGGTAAAGCGTATCGTGCGATTGGCGTCGGGAATGAAATCGACGCTGCCGTGCGCCATCTTGGCGTCCAGCAATCGCGCCCGCAAAGCCTGGAGCTCGCTTTTCCTGCGGGTGGATTCGCTGTCCGCCCGCCGGTACTCGGCGTTCAGTGCGTCAGCGAAAAAGAGGAGCGGCGCGTCCGCCGGGGAGACTTCTTCCCACTTCTCCGACAGAAGATTAGCCATACGCAAAGAATCAGTGAGCGGCGAGCGCGCGTACGCCGATTCCACGAAGGAAGCAATCCGCTGCCGGGCCAATGTGCCCGTTGCGCCCGCCAGGATCTTGTCCACTGCCTTGATGCGTTCCCCCGGGGATAGGACGGCGGCTTCCTCCAGCAGGCGCTGGAAAAACACCTTGTCCACGCGCGGGATGAGATACCGTGAGAAGCGTTGCAGCCGCGCCAGGAACGCGCCGGCGTCGCCGCGTTCGTCAACAGGTTTCCGCATGTAGTCCGCCGTTGCGCCCGCCATCTGCAAGAGCGCCACGGACCGCCGAAGCTGTCGAAACAAGAAATCCCTCCGGGCGGTTGCGCGCATCTCCCGGTATACTTCCCCGATCCGGGGAAGGACGTCCGCCCATTTCGCCCTCCTCCCCTCGTCCGCTTCGATCCAGGTCTGGAGCCTGGCTTCGTCCTCCACCCGGCGGTCGACCAGGTGAAGGCGGCGGAGACCCTTGAGCTTGCCCCGGTAATTCTTCATGGTGTTCGAGAGGCCCTTGATCCAACTCGACAGCTTGAGCTCCAGTGCGCGGTCGTTCCTTCCGGCCTCGGTCAGCACGCCGATCTGGAAGTCGTACCAGTCCGCCGTCCAGGGGAGCGTCACCTCCTCGTTGTAGGAAAGGAAATAGGACGTGGTGTGCCGGTAGGTGCGCCCCGGATATCCCAGGAGAAAGACGAAATCCTCCTCGTGCACTCCTTTGGGCGCGACCTTCAGGTGGCGTTTCGGTTTGAACGGAACGTTGCGCTCGGAATAGGAAGCCGGTGATCCATCCGGCGCCACGTAGGCCCGGAGAAACGAGAAATCGCCCGTGTGCCGCGGCCACATCCAGTTGTCCTCCTCGCCCCCGTAATTCCCGATGTCCAGCGGGGGCACGTACACCAAACGCACGTCCCGGATAACGCGGTACCGGAACAGCACGTAGCTTTTTCCCGGAAACATTTCCGCCACTTCACATTCCAGGCCCGGGTTCTCCGCCTCTTCCCGCCGGGCCAACTCGCTCATGCGTTTGCCAATAGTATCCATGCGCTCCAGCGCGTCCATGTCCTGCGTGATGCCGCGCAAGATTTCGTCCGACACGTCGCGATAGGAATCGGTGATCCGGCAGGTGTACCCGCGGGCGGGCGCTTCTTCTTCCCGGGTCCGGGCGAGGAATCCGTTTTCCAGGTAGTCGTTTTCCGGGGTCGAGATTCCCGCTACCGCGCGGAACGCCACGTGGTGATTGGTCAGGATGAGTCCATCGGGAGAAACGAATTCCCCCGTCCCTCCTCCCACGATACAGATGGCATCCACCAGGCTCACGCCGTCGGGATTGTAGATTTCTTCCGGCTCGATCTTGAGCCCCTTGGTTTTGAGGTCCAGGCGTGAAATCTCGCTCAGGGGATACATGCCCTCGTCGGCTGCGCCGAAGGGGACGATCGCCAGGAGGAGAATAACGACGGCCGCGAATCGGATGGAGTGCTTCATGTCAGTGCGTGTTTACTGGAACAATACGATGCTGGATAATAAATAATTTCCGATGATTGGGAAACAGACGGTGATGTCACACTGATTGG
>JALUUP010000083.1 GCA_027021285.1 Bacteroidota bacterium
AGACAAGATCCAGGTACCGGTGTACATCGACGAGACGATCGGCAAGGATATTCGAAGCTACCGTTTCCGTATCCAGTACGATCCGACGGTGGTTCGATTACTCGAACCGATTTCCAAGGGATCGATGACGGAATACGGCTGGATTACACCGAGAATGAATCGAATTAGTGAAGGTGTCGTCGAAGTGGAAAGCTACACGACTGGCTCGCCGATCCCCAGGGGATCAGGAGTGTTCCTGTACCTGATCTTTGAAGGGGTCTTTGGTAGCGGCCCGGACGAGTTGAAGTGGGCCCAAAGTGAAATCCACTTCCTTGAGCAAACGATCAACCAGGGCGAAGTGATCACATTTGCTAAAGACGGTCTTATCACCGTGAGCGGCGAATGCATCATTCCACTTCAAACCGACGGCACGTACAACCTGGCGCAGAACCAGCCTAATCCGTTCAATCCTACTACCATGATTCAGTTCTCGGTAGCGGAAGATACGCACGTACGACTGACGGTGTATGATGCTCTCGGGCGGGAAGTACGCGTTCTGATCAACAGCGTTAAGGAAAAAGGTACATACGCGGTGCGATTCGATGCCAGAGGCATGCCGAGTGGTATCTACTTCTATAAGCTGGAGACGAAGGCGTACTCCAAGGTCCGGAAGATGATACTTGCCCGATAAACACAAATATCCGACAGTTGGGAGATACCCTGGTCCAGGGTATCTCCCCGGCTGCGGATTCTTTTTACCACGTAAATCGTGTAACAAAACGCAATTCATTTGTCTTCGTTTTCCTTCCTGGCATTAATCTGATGAGAAAAACGTTTATCGCAACCTTTATTGCAGCGCTTTTATACAGCTTGCCGCTTGTGGCTCAATCCGTCCCTCCGCCCGAGGCGACAGGAGCAATCCCGGTTCTTACATGCATTATGTCCACATCGGTGGATTCTGTGCTTTTCCGGGATAATACATATGTACCATCCCGATTTACTATCAGTGTTGTTGTGAACAACGTCGGGCTTGATACGGCCAAAGCAGTGTCTGCATACCTTGTAAACAATACGCGGGTACGGGTGATCAGTCTCAATCCGGTTCCTATAAAGAACACGTTGGATCCAGCAAAAGCCGATACCTTGCTGTCCGGCCAGTCCGGAACGGCAAGGTTCGAAGTAGAGGTCAATCCCCGTGAAGACGACGGTTTCGACACCTTGCGTATTGTCGTTGCTTCTCAAAATGGCGGTGTAGCCGTGTGTTCGAAGATCATCTGGGTACAGCATGTCTGGCGGCCTAAATACCAGATCACATGTGCCCCCCGAACAACTAATCTTGTCTTTGATGATGCCTTGAATGATTACAATCCTAATCCGGTAACGGTTGATGTTATTATTCGAAATATTGGAGATGCGGATTCAAAGGGAACTCAGCTCGTTTTCGTCAATCCTCCCGGCACCAGTCCCGCAGAAGCTCCGGTAAAAGATGTTGGGCTTATCCCGGCCAACG
The DNA here is from genome assembly GCA_027021285.1 of Bacteroidota bacterium. Taxonomy (GTDB): domain Bacteria; phylum Bacteroidota; class Ignavibacteria; order SZUA-365; family JAADGX01; genus JAADGX01. Next base: position 1,490 of record JALUUP010000083.1, read on the forward strand.
GTGGGCAGTGGACCGGGACGTTTGACATCAAGGCGATAAAACGATCGAATGACACTTGTGTCACGTTGGTGTTTCGTGTTGTCGGGCGGGGAGGAATCGCGGACAGCATACGTATCGGGGAATGCCAGAGCCAGCTATGTATTCCCGAAGCACGTACGGCCCTTTATGATTTGAAATGTGATTTTCTTCCTGACTCCGTTCGTTTCAAAGGTGGACAATATGTTCCGGAACCGTTCGATTTCAAAGTGGATATCACAAACATCGGAACAGCCGACGGTCAGGAAGTGAAAGCACAGATCATTCTGCCGCCTTCCATTGCTCTTGTCACGACACCAAACAATACGAGTCTCAAGGACGTCGGCCGGTTGGATCGCTCCGCTTCAACCACTGTTTCGTGGCAGCTCAGGGCTTTATCCCGTGATTCCACGGAATGGGTGAAGATCTGTGTCAGGGTTTTTGACAAGTTCGAGAATACCGCGATCTGTTGCGACAGTATGGTTGTGGATTCCGTGCGCCGTGCAAAGTTCGCGGTCATCTGTGAAGGACCGGATTCTTTGACCAAAGATCCGACGACCGGGGTGTATTTACCCAATCCTTTTGATGTCCGGATACGGATCCGAAACACCGGTTCGGATCCAGCGGATTCTGTCTGTGCTACGTTGACGTTCAATACGCCACAAACGGGTTTGCGGCTGACGGGAGGCAACAACACGCAGTGTCTGCCCGGGCAGGGACGCATCGAGGTCGACAGCGTAGTCGAATTTGTCTGGTCGATTGTCGCCCTGCGACACGCCCTCGGTACAAATGAAGAGATCACCATTAAGGTAAACGGAGTGGATCAAAGGGGTGATCCGTTAGCGGATGCTTTTTGTAATATGACGATCTACGTACCGCCGCTCGGTGCGCCGTTCCTGGAACCACTGTGTGAAACTGTTCCGCCCGATACGGTTCACTTTGATCAGATTAGCGGAAAATATGTCCCCGAGGTTGTTCAATTTGTCGTCAAGGTCGTGAACACCGGAGGTTCCCAGGCGCAAGGCGTTCGCGGTACTGTTTTGCCTCCTCCCGGCTTTATCATGCCGGACACGGAATTGCCGACAAAAGATTTTACGCCGTTCAACGTGGTGGTGGGTGATACGGCGGTCGCTGTGTGGAGAATGATACCGACTCCGCAGAGAATCGGGAAATGGTTCGTCTTCAGTGTTCAGATTATCACCGATGACGACCAAACGTACCGTTGTTCGGATTCCGTTTTCGTTGTCGGTTTGCCGTTTGTCTCCGCCCTGCTTATTCCCCAGGATAATGTCGGGTACTACGGAGGCGAAAACATTCACGTCCCGGTCTTTATTGATGAAAGCGATCAAAAAGGAATTAAGGATATCGATCTTTATGTGCACTTTGATCCCGCGATCGTGGATTTCGTGGGTATTCAACGGGCTGGAACTCTTACATCGAGTTGGACCGAAGCGGAAATTGAAAAACCTGATCCCGTGAACGCGCCGGATTTGGCCAGGGTACACATAACAAATTCCACTACACCTCTTTCGGGGTCCGGCACGCTGCTTTACCTTGAAATGGCAGCGACGTTTGGAGCGCCGCCGAACCATCTCAAAACTGCTGTTTCCAATCTTCGGTTCGACAGTTCATTAACCCAGATAAACGGTGGGACGATCGCTACGCGACTGACCGACGGCATGGTGACGGTTGCGGGTGAATGTATCCGACCGATGAATGCAACTGATAAGTACGTCGTGGCCCAGAACAGTCCGAATCCGTTCAATCCGACAACATCGATTCAGTTCAATATTCCAGAGGATACGCATGTCAAGCTGGTTGTGATGGATGCGCTGGGACGTGAAGTTGTTGTTCTGGTCAACGAGTTTCGGGAGAAGGGAAGCTACAATAGCGTTTTTGATGCGTCTTCGGTTCCAAGTGGTGTGTATTTCTATCGCTTTGAAGCCCCAAATTATCACGCGGTTCGGAAAATGATCGTTGCGAAATAGCGCGATGATGTAATCGAAAAACCGGAAGCCGTCACGGCTTCCGGTTTTTTTGTTTGCGTAAGCAATTATTTGGTAATACAGGGTCAGATGGGGAGGCCGGTCATATGCGAGTTGTAAGTGCAGCGGTGTTGATTCTCTCGTGGTATGGAATCATTTCCGCGCAGCCCGGACTGGCTCCGCGGGAGGAAGCGCTTATCAACGGTTCGTATCTCCTGGACAGTATTCGTTGCACGGCTACCGGTGCGGATACCGTTAAATACAGCTCCGTCCTTCAGGCATATTACCCCGACCCTTTTCCAGTTTCCCTCACTATACGGAACAATGGCTTCA
>JALUUP010000084.1 GCA_027021285.1 Bacteroidota bacterium
CCACTCCGTGCTGGATACGTGGCAGAAGGCCTCCGATTCCAAGCACCAGCAATTTTTCAGGGCGGTCACAAAACTGGCCGCCGCCTCCATCGCCGAGTTGGCGGGCGTCCTGGGACCGCTACCGGTCGAGCTCATCGCCTTCGACGCCGCGTTCCAGGGGGACAGGGTCGCCCTGCGCTGGAGCACCGCCACCGAAACCAACAACGCCGGGTTCGTCATTGAACGCCTTTCAGATGGTCGTGCGACGGTCATTGGTTTCGTGCCAGGAAACGGCACGACAACGGAACCGCGGTCGTACCGGTTCATCGACGACCGGCCCGTGAACGGAACTTCGTTCTACCGCCTGCGCCAAACCGACGCGGACGGCACGGTGAGCTTCTCCCGCTGGATCATGGTTTCGTCCGCGAAGTCCGGGACGCCTGTTCTTGTCGCCTATCCAAACCCGGTTCGCCGGGATGAACCCCTGATCATCAACCTTGCCGCAGGAGCCACGGAGAACCAGCCGGTGCGCCTCACGCTTCACGACGTCCTCGGCCGTACCGTCGCCGTGGTGTACGCTGGCGATATCCTGAGAGGAGCGCGAGAGATTACGACCAACCTTTCGAAGATGGCTCCGGGCATGTATTTTCTCCGCGCCGTTTTCCCTGACCGCGTCCTGACAAGGAAAATCAGGGTATCGCGCTAAATGAACTTAATAATGCGCACTCCTCGCAGATGAGCGTTCCCCGCATCCTCTCTGTCCTCGCTCACCCCGACGACGAATCGTTTCTCATGGGTGGAACCATCGCGCGCTACGCCAGGTCGGGTGAAGCCGAATGGTACCTTCTCACGCTGACCAGGGGCGAAGCAAGCCGCCATCGCCGGCGTTTAAACCTTTCCTCCGATGAAATGGCAGCGCGTCGAACGACGGAGTTGACCGCCGCCGCTTTCCACCTCGGCATCGCGGAAGTTTTCATCCGCTCCTATCCCGATGGAGGATTGCGCGACCTCGACCCCCGTCTTCTTATTCATGAAGTCGAAACACTGGTACGCCAACTCGCCCCGGCCGTCATGGTGACATTCGACGTGCAGGGCGGTTCTCTTCATCCCGACCACATCGTCGCACACCACGTTAGCAAGCATGTGTTCTGTGAACAGCGCGAGCGTCTTCCGGTTCTCCGCCGCCTGGCTTTCGGCGGCCTGCCCGAGGAAATGGTGCAACGATTCCCCCGGAACCTGGCCGGGATTCCGTCCGACCGTCTTCATGCGCGCATCCCGGTGGCTGAATACCGGGAATACGAAAGAATGGCTATCTTTGCCCACGAGAGCGTCAGGCCGGACGTGGAGGAATATAATTACGAAAACTGGATGCTCGGCGAGTTCGAATACTATTCGTTCTTCCAGGAACGACCGGACGCGGTCCTCCGCGATCTGTTGACCATTCCATGAGCGTACATCCCTGCTCCCGGTTGTATCGCACGTCCGGCCGTACAATAATTTCCCACAACAAACCGGGGAAAACGATGTTTTGGATTTTACAACCTAAATTCCTTTATTTAGTTCTGTACGATTAGTTTTACACCCTGATAAGATATTCAGAATATAATTTTTATGAACCATCAATCACCTCCCCAAGATACCAAGCGCGATTTTCTCAAGTACGCCCTGTCAGGAGGAGTTCTCGCCTGGCTGACGTCAATTCTCTATCCCATACTGGCATACCTGAATCCCCCGAAAGTCACCGGCGCGCAGGTTACCAGCGTCAAGGTTGGCAAGGTCGAGGATTTCGAGGACGATTCCGGTACGATCTTCCGTTTCGGCAACCAGCCGGGGATTCTTATTAAAACCAAGGACGGCGAATTCAAGGCATTCAGCGCCACGTGTACGCACCTTGATTGCACGGTCCAGTACCGTCAGGACATGGGTTTGATCTGGTGCGCTTGCCACAACGGCCGGTACGACTTGAGCGGTCGCAACATTGCCGGGCCTCCTCCCCGTCCGCTTGAAGCGTACAGCGTCATAATCAAGAATGACGAGGTTCTTGTTACTAAATCGTAACATTCATTCACAAACACGCAGGTAGAGAGACAGTTGAACAGGTTGTATCAATGGCTTGACGAGCGGGTCAGCCTCTCAGGCTTTATCGAATTCATCAAGCACAAGGAAGTCCCCAAGCACCGGCATTCAGTCTGGTACTACTTCGGCGGGGTAACGTTATTTCTGTTTATCGTCCAGGTGATTTCTGGTATTCTGCTCCTCTTTTACTATCGCCCCGGAGCGGATACAGCGTTTGAAAGCATCAAGTTTCTCATGACGAAGGTCCAGTTCGGTTGGCTGATTCGCTCCATCCACAGCTGGTCCGCCAACCTGATGATACTCGCTGCGTTTATACACATGTTCAGCGTGTACCTGACCAAGGCGTACCGCAAGCCACGGGAAATAACCTGGATCACGGGCATGCTGTTGTTCTTCATGGCCCTGGCGTTCGGTTTCAGCGGGTACTTGCTGCCATGGAACGAGCTGGCATTCTTTGCCACCAAGGTCGGGACAGACATCGCGGGATCCGTTCCTCTCATTGGAAAACCGATGCTTGTGCTATTGCGCGGCGGCGACAACGTTACCGGAGCGACCTTGTCGAGGTTCTTTGGATTCCACGTGGCCCTTTTCCCGGCGATCTTCACGGTTCTTCTGGGCATCCATCTCTTCCTTGTTCAGGTCCAGGGCATGAGCACACCGCTTCATCCCAAGGAAAACGAAAAGATCGACTCCATGCCGTTCTTTCCCAACTTCGCGCTGCGGGATCTTCTCCTTTGGTTGATCGTGCTGAACATTCTCGCTATCCTCGCCGTATTTTTCCCCTGGGAACTCGGCGTAAAAGCCGATTTGTTCGCCCCGGCTCCCGCAGGTATTTCTCCCGAATGGTATTTCCTCTTCATGTTCCAGATACTGAAGTTGCTGCCCTCCAACATCCTGTTTATCGAGGGAGAGGTGTTCGGTGTCGTGATGTTCGGTATCGCCGGGGCCCTGTGGACGCTGGTGCCGTTCCTGGACAAGAAATCTTCCCGGGGCGAGAAGAGCAGATTTTTCACCTACGTCGGAATCTTCGCCATTATTTTCATCATCGTGTTCACCATAGTTGGTTGGTTAGCATCGTGAACAATACCATCAAGAAAAAATACACGTCATCACTTTTACTGGCGGGAGGTTTCATCGTCGCTGTGCTCCTGGTTCTTTCCGAACCGGCGCACGGACAGCGCGTCGATGAATGCTTCGACTGCCACGTTTCACTGGATACGCCACAAGCGATCAAGTTCAAGTACGACGTTCATAAACGAAAGGGCCTCTCCTGTGCCGATTGTCACGGAGGCAACAGGAGAAGCGACGACATGGACGTCGCCATGAGCAAGAGCGCTGGATTCATCGGCATTCCCAAGAAGAACGAGATATCCGAACGCTGCGGGAACTGTCACAACAGCGAAGAAAAAATGGCGTCGTTCGGTTACAGCGGTCCAACGGGGCAATACGACAACCTCCAGGCCAGCGTACACGGCGAAGGATCGATCACCGCAGGAGAAAACATCGCGCAGTGTACAACCTGTCACGGCGCCCACGGCATCAGGAACGTGACCGATCCAAGGTCGCCCGTCTCGCCTTTGAACGTCGTCAACACCTGTGCCCGCTGTCACGACGACCCCGCGTATATGCGCCAGTACAATCCCTCGTTGCCGACCGACCAACTGAGTAAGTATCGGACCAGTGTTCACGGCATGTTGCACGCCAAGAACGATAAAAAAGTAGCAACCTGCGCCAGCTGTCACACCGCGCACACA
>JALUUP010000085.1 GCA_027021285.1 Bacteroidota bacterium
TCGATATCGTGATACAGTCGAAGGATGGGATCGGGATTGAAATTCAGGATGAGAAGGAGAGTCCTGATGAAATTCAATAAATAATATTTCTTGACATTGATATGCGAATACGATTATTTTCACAAAGTTATGTTCGTTTGCAACGCCCAAATACTTGACACATCTACATTATGCTCACTGAATTCGGTAAAGTCCTCATCTTCTTCCTCCTGGGGGCTATGTTTGTAGGGGTCACCCTCGCCGTCTCTCGGCTTGTCAGTCCCCGGCGTCCTTCCAAAGAAAAAATGATGACATATGAATGCGGAGAAGATCCCATCGGCGAACCATGGGTGAAGTTCAACATTCGCTTTTACGTTATCGCACTCATCTTTTTGCTCTTTGACGTGGAGCTTGCGTTTCTGTTCCCCTGGGCGACAGTTTATGCCGATTTGGGGATGTTCGCATACATCGCTGGCGCGTTGTTCGTTCTGGTCCTCTTTCTTGCGGATTTCTACTTATGGTCCAAAGGCGACCTGGAGTGGATACGTCCCGAACCCCGTATCCCCGTATTGGAAAATATTATCGAACATGCTGAGCGTGTTTCACCCACAGGGACTGCACCCGAGAAGGAACAATCTCCGGTCGCATCCTGACCTCGGAAAGAAATCAAGAAAAGCTCATGGGATTACTGGACAAAAAATTTGAAAACAGCAATATCATCATCACCTCTCTTGAAGGGGTGATGAATTGGGCCCGCCTGTGCAGCCTGTGGCAGATGTCCTTCGGTCTTGCCTGTTGCGCAATTGAAATGATGGCGGCTTCCGCCTCGCATTTCGATATCATGCGGTTCGGGGTCATACCGAGGCCAAGCCCCCGCCAGTGCGACGTCATGATTGTCGCGGGAACGGTGACGTTGAAAATGGCCAGCCGGATCAGGCGTTTGTACGAGCAAATGGCCGAGCCCCGGTATGTCCTCTCGATGGGGAGTTGCTCCAATTGCGGAGGACCTTACTGGAATTACGGTTACCATGTCCTTAAGGGTGTGGACCGGGTCATACCCGTCGATGTGTATATCCCAGGGTGTCCCCCGCGGCCGGAAGCCTTGCTGGAAGGCTTGATGAAGCTCCAGGAAAAGGTGCGCAGCGAAAGCCTGGTCGAGGAAAAGGCCGCATGATTCGTTCCGATGAACGCCTCGCCCGCGCCATCTCTAATTTTTCAAACTAACACACGTTCTTCTGGAAATTTTTCATGGCACTGGAACCAAAAGAAATTTACGAAAAGCTACAGGCGGCGTTTCCCGATATCTCCGTTGAGTTCGATGAAGCGGTTCCATGCATCATCGTTGAACCGATGAAATGGAAAACCGTTGCGTTGTTTCTCCGCGATGCCGACGACCTGAAATTTGATTCCCTCATGTGTCTGAGCGGTGTGGACAACGGCGATGGCAACTTGGTGTCCGTTTGTCACCTGGATTCTTTAGCGCACCGGCACAAGCTTACCGTCAAATGTGTCGTACCCGCTGATGATCCGAAAGTCGAATCGGTGGAGCAGGTCTGGCGTACCGCTGATTGGCATGAGCGGGAAGCTTACGACTTGATTGGTATCGAATACGTGGGGCACAGGGACCTGCGTCGCATTCTCATGCCGTATGACTGGACGGGACACCCGTTGTGCAAGGACTATGAGGTCCCGGAATTCTACAACGGCATCAAGGTCCCTTATTGAAACCCGCGATGACATTACTGAGAGACTATGTTTGACAATTCTGTAACTACCCGGGAAGACATTCGAGACCGCGGCCTTCGGACTGAGGAAATGGTTCTGAACATGGGGCCGCAACATCCATCCACGCATGGTGTTTTGCGTCTCGAGCTGGTTTTGGAGGGAGAGATTATTCGCAAGGTGATCCCTCATATAGGCTACCTGCACAGGTGTTTTGAAAAGCACGCGGAAAACGAGAGCTATACCCAGGTCATTCCGTACACGGATCGCATGGACTACCTGGCCTCGATGAACAACAACCACGGTTACGCCTTGGGCATTGAGCGGCTCATGGGCATCGAGGTGCCGGAGCGTGTGGAATATATCAGGGTCATCATGGCGGAACTCCAGCGGATCGCGTCCCACCTCGTGGCCATCGGGACGTACGGCATGGACATCGGGGCGTTTACTCCGTTCCTCTATTGCTTCCGCGACCGGGAACACATTCTCGATATTTTTGAAAAGACCTGCGGCGCCCGTTTGCTGTACAATTACATCTGGATCGGTGGTGTTTCTCACGATGTTTATCCCGAGTTCGTCAAGGATGTTGCCGAGGTCGTCAAGATACTTCGCCCCACGATCAAGGAGCTCAACGACCTGCTGAATTACAACAAGATTTTCATAGACCGCACGGCGAACGTCGGTGTTCTGCCTGCGGACGTTGCGATAAATTACGGCTGCACCGGTCCCATGCTTCGGGGGTCCGGCGTGAATTTCGATCTCCGTCGTGACGATCCTTACTCGATTTACGACCGTTTCGAATGGGAGGTCCGGATCGGCAAGGGCGAGGCAGGAACGGTGGGCGATTGCTGGGACCGGCACATGGTCCGTGTGTGGGAGATGGAAGAAAGCTGCAACATCATCGAGCAGGCCCTCGAGTCGTTCCCGGAAGGCGACGTGCACGCCGCAATTCCACGACGGGTTCGACCTCCCAAGGGCGAAATCTACGTTCGGGTCGAAAATCCGCGCGGAGAACTGGGGTACTACATCATCAGCGATGGAACGGGGACGCCGTTTCGCATCAAGGCCCGGGCTCCGGGATTTTCCAACCTGAGTGTCATCAATGAGATATCACAGGGCCACATGGTCGCGGATATCGTGGCCATCCTGGGCAGCATTGACATCGTTCTGGGAGAAATTGACCGGTAGAGTCGCTAAACTGACTGAAGAACACAGCAGGCACAATGGAACAATTTTTTCGTGATTTAATCGGTAATGACATACTTGCCACCATTGTATGGTGCGTCTTACCGCTGTTTTTCATCCTCGGCTATGCCATCGTCGCTATCCTGGCCGAAATGAAAAGTGCATCCTGGATCCAGGACCGCCTTGGGCCCATGAGGACGGGGCCATGGGGTATTTTTCAGCCTTTCGCCGACGTGTTAAAGCTCCTGATGAAGGAGGACATCGTTCCGGAAAAAGCGGACAGAATCCTGTTCAACCTTGCTCCGGTCATCGTCTTTGTGGGAGCCTACGCCGCGTTCGCCGTTCTTCCTTTCGCAAGCGATTACGTGGGCGCAGATTTGAACATCGGGTTGTTCTACCTGATCGCCGTTTCTTCATTCGGTGTTCTGGGGATCATCATGGGGGGATGGGCTTCCAACAACAAGTACTCCTTGCTTGGAGCCATGCGATCGGCGGCGCAAATTGTAAGCTACGAGGTCCCTTCGGCAACTGCTCTTCTTGTCGTTGCCATGCTGGTGGGGTCGCTGAATCTCCAGGATATCGTCACGGCTCAATCGGGAGGTTTTTGGAACTGGTTCATTTTCGGAGGCCCCAAGTCTGATGTCGTACTCCGCAGCGGCGCCATCCTGCACGCGGACCTGGGGAATTTCGTATTCCTGCCGTTGTTGCTGGCAACGTTCGTGGTTTACTACCTGGCCGCTCTTGCCGAGACGAACCGCACACCGTTCGACATACCGGAAGGAGAATCGGAGCTGGTCGGTGGTTACCACACGGAGTACAGCGGCATGAAATTCGGCATGTTCTTCATGGCTGAGTATGCGAACATGTTTCTTGTTTCCGCGGTGGCAGGCGTTATGTTTTTTGGCGGCTGGCAAAGC
>JALUUP010000086.1 GCA_027021285.1 Bacteroidota bacterium
ACGGAGCCCGGAATCAGGGGGGACACCGCAACAGGCGGAACGAAACGGGCGGTTCTCGAGACGGGAGCCACGGTCAATGTTCCATTGTTCATCGAAGTTGGCGACGCCTTGAAAATCGATACGCGAACTGGAGCGTACCTGGAGCGGGCGTAATACCTTATCACATCTCTCTGGATTTTTTATGGATTTACAATACCTGCGCAAGTTGCTGAAAGTCGTCAATTCTGCCGGCATTGACGAGATCGAAATCGAGGAGGAGGGATCGCGAATCAGGATCACGCGGCGGAATGCGAATACCTCGTTCGCCCAACCTGCAGTATATCAGGCTCCGGCGCTTGCCTCGCCTCCCGCTGCAGAAATCCCCGTAGCGATGGAGGAACCTCGCGAGAAGAAAGCGGAATCCTCCGGGACGCCTGAAGAAACGAGTTATCATGTTGTGCGTTCCCCCATCGTGGGCACGTTTTATCGGGCTCCCGACCCGGACTCCGATCCTTACGTGAATGTCGGCGATCACGTGAACGAGGGAACAACGCTTTGCATCGTCGAAGCGATGAAGCTGATGAATGAAATACCCAGCGACGTCAGTGGTAAAATCGTGGACATCCTGGTCGAGAATGCGAGTCCCGTCGAATACAATCAACCCTTGTTCTACATTGAACCCGATTGATCGATGTGCTCGTAGAAAAGCCGGGCCCCGTTATCTTTCCAGTAATGTGACTATTAGCGAGTATTCGTGTTTTCAAAGATACTGATTGCAAATCGAGGGGAAATCGCCCTTCGTATTATTCGAACGTGCCGGGAGATGGGTATCAGCACCGTTGCGGTGTACTCCGAGGCGGATCGCGATTCCCTGCACGTCCGGTTTGCCGACGAGGCCGTCTGCATCGGACCGCCGCCTAGCTCCGAAAGTTACCTCAACATCCCGCGGATCATGGCAGCAGCATCGATCACGGGTGCGAGCGCGATCCATCCGGGATATGGTTTTCTTGCAGAGAACTCGGAATTCGCTCGCATTTGTGAAGACACTGATATCCAGTTCATTGGCCCCTCGTCGGAGATGATCGCGGCAATGGGCGATAAAGCGCTTGCAAAAGAAACGATGAAGAGTGCAGGCGTTCCAACCGTACCGGGGAGTGATGGGGAAGTAGACACATTGCCTGAAGCGAAAAAGGTTGTTGAAGACATTGGTTTACCTGTTATTATCAAGGCTTCGGCTGGGGGTGGCGGCAAAGGGATGCGCATCGTTCGCGATATGAACGACCTGGATAATCAGTTTACCCTTGCACGCAACGAGGCGGAACGCGCCTTCGGAAATGGCGCCGTGTACATCGAACGCTACATCGAGAGTCCACGGCATATTGAAATACAAATCCTTGGTGATCAACATGGTAACATTACGCATCTCGGTGAACGTGAATGCTCGATCCAGAGGCGCCATCAGAAGTTGATCGAGGAATCTCCATCCCCGGTTGTGACGCCAGAGTTGCGGGAAAGGATGGGCGAAGCGGCAATCGCCGGCGCAAAGGCAGTACGATACGAAGGCGCGGGCACGGTCGAGTTTCTCTTCGATTCCGACGGTTCGTTCTACTTCATGGAAATGAATACGAGGGTACAAGTCGAACATCCAGTAACGGAAGAAGTCGTGGGTGTTGATATCGTTCGCGAACAAATCCGGATTGCCTCCGGCGAGAAGATATCGAGAAGGAAACACCAACCTGTAGGTCATGCCATCGAGTGTCGAATCAACGCGGAAGACCCGTATCACGATTTCCGACCATCACCAGGTATCATTACTAGTTTTCACCAGCCGGGCGGGTACGGTATTCGTGTTGATACCCACACGTACCAGAGCTACATGATCCCACCACATTACGATTCCCTGGTTGCCAAGCTCATTACGAGGGGAAGGACCAGGGAAGAAGCAGTGACGCGCATGAAGTACGCCCTTGAGGAGTTCGTCATCGAAGGAGTTCAAACAACGATTCCGTTCCATGTCAAGGTGATGGAGGACGAACGATTCAAGAAAGGGGAGTTTAACACGCACTTCCTGGAACATTTCGATTTTATCTAAAAGCACATGAACCATTACTACTCAGGAGTGAAGCATGAATATACCGGATGACCTCAAGTATACGGAATCCCACGAATGGGTAAAGGTTGAGGGCACCACTGCGATCGTGGGTATTACGGATTTTGCCCAGGGCGAACTGGGCGACGTGGTGTTTGTTGATATTCCGGAAAAAAAGGAACTGATGAAAGACGATGTATTCGGCACGATCGAAGCTGTAAAAACCGTATCCGATCTGCTGGCACCACTTTCCGGTACCATCACTGAAGTAAATGAAGCTCTTGCGGACGGCCCGGAAGTCGTGAATACGGACCCTTATGGAGACGGCTGGATGATAAAAATGGAAATTACGAATCCGTCCGAGTTGGACAATCTTCTGGATTCAGAAGCGTATAAAAAACTTATCGGGGCGCAATGAGGTTGCGATGATACCGTTTCTTCCAGATACCGAGACCGATCGAGAAGAAATGCTGCGAGCGATCAACGTCTCAGGGCTGGAGGCGTTGCTTTCCAATATTCCTGACGAGCTTAAGCTGCGTGAAGACCTTCCGCTGCCGGAGCCGCTTTCAGAAGTGGAGATTTTGTCCCATCTCGCGGCACTGGCGAGAAAGAACGCGGACGTATCCAGTCACACGTGTTTTCTCGGCGGAGGAGCGTACGATCATTTCATCCCGAGTGCTATCAGTACGATTGTCTCCCGATCAGAATTTCTGACTGCATACACGCCGTATCAAGCAGAGGTAAGCCAGGGGACGCTCCAAGCGATTTATGAATACCAGACGATGGTGGCGCGGCTTTTTAGGATGGATGTTGCCAACGCTTCCATGTACGATGCCGCTTCGGCCCTGGCAGAAGCCGTTCGGCTGGCGAAAGAAGTGACGCGAAGAAACCGCGTCGTTGTTGCCGGTGCGATCAACCCGAGTTACAGCAGTGTCCTGCGAACTGTTGCCGGAGCAAGTGGCGTGGAGTTTCAAAACGCGGAAATGCACGGTGGCGTTGCGGATGTCTCCTCCGTTCAGTCCTTGATGAACGACGAAGTAGCAGCGGTCGTTGTCCAGCATCCGAATTATTACGGTTGCCTGGAAGAAGTACGCGAATTATCGAACCTGGCACATGAGCACGGAGCCCTCTTCGTCGTCTGTGTGGACCCGATTTCCCTGGGCCTGCTCGAACCGCCCGGAGCGTATAACGCCGATATCGCAGTGGGGGAAGGCCAACCTCTTGGCATCCCCTTATCATTTGGAGGTCCGTATCTTGGGTTGTTTTGCGCCACAGAAAAACTTGTTCGAAAGATCCCCGGCAGGCTTTCCGGCATGACCGTGGACAAGGAAGGCAACCGCGGGTTTACGTTAACGTTACAAACACGTGAGCAACAGATCCGGCGGGCCAAGGCAACCTCGAATATTTGTACCAACCAGGGCCTGATGATGTTATGCAGCACCGTCTACATGGCGCTGATGGGCAAAACCGGTATCCAGGAAGTAGCGAGGCTCGTTACCCAAAAGACACATTACCTGGCGGAAAAAATATCCGGCCTACGCGGATATGAGCTCATGTTCGATAAACCATTTTTCCGGGAATTCGTGGTAAAGACACCGATGCACTCCAATATCCTCGTGGAAACAATGGCCGATAAAGGATTTCTGCTTGGGCCGGCTTCTGTTTTTGAAGATCATGGCTTGCTGGTCGCGGTTACGGAAAAACGAAACAGACAGGAAATTGACGCACT
>JALUUP010000087.1 GCA_027021285.1 Bacteroidota bacterium
AAGTGCGGCGTGCGCGTGCGCCGATCAATCAAAGAATTTCTTTTTCATGCAAGATTTACACAATATGTGTCTGCCTGGTTGACCGGTGAGAGCCTTCCGATAAATTCGATGTATCGCGCTATGAGAATCCTGACTTTCGATGATTTGTCCAGCAAAGAACGGGCGTTGTTCACGTCCCTGAAGAACCGGCCCTTTCCCACGGCAGAGAGGTTTTTCGTAGCGGAAAGCGGCAAGGTCGTTCGTCAACTCCTCCGTTCTTCCATCGTTGTGCACTCGGTGCTGTTGACACGCGAGTGGCTGGAAAAATTACGTGACGACCTGGAGCGTGAGCGCGGGCAGGAGCTGTTTACGTATGTCGCGGATAGACCGCGCATCGAATCCATCGTCGGTTTTCCGCTCCACGAGGGGATCATGGCAATTGCCGAAGTGCCACCAATGCCTGCTCTCGAATCGAGAGGCACGGATGAAGACAAGGGCACGGTGCGCTTGTTTCTCGAGGGAATCAACGACGCCGAGAACATGGGCTCCATACTGCGGAACGCCGCGGCGCTCGGTGCAGACGGGATCAGCGTGAGCGCGACGAGCTGCAGCCCGTACCTGCGGCGAGCGGTCCGTGTTTCGATGGGGGCGGTATTCAGCCTTGCGATCCGGACCGGCGTGAACGCGAGGGAAGAACTTGCCGCGATGAAAGCGATGGCATACCACCTGGTCGGCACGGCGGAATCGCCGGAAGCGTTCTCGTTGTGGGATTATCGCTGGGATTTTCCGGTGTGCCTTGTGATAGGAAGCGAAGGCCGGGGGTTGCCCCGCGACGTCGCGTCTCTCTGCGAAGCCCAGGTTCGCATTCCCATGAAAGAACCGATGGATTCCCTCAACGTTTCCGTCGCCGTGGGGATCCTTCTTGCGCACGCTGTCAGGCAGAGGAACAATGATTCATAAAACCTTGATAACCACCGCGGTCAGGTCATCGTGCTGGGGCGCGCTGCCGGTGAACAACTCGACGCGGCGGACCAGTCCCTGGAGAACGGTCTCGGAATTGCGCTCTTCCTCGACCGTCCTTTGAAACAACGTTTGCAACCGCTCCTGGCCAAGCGGTTCCCCGGAAGTGTTCATGGCCTCAACGAGGCCGTCGGTGTAGAGCAGGAGGGCGTCGCCGGTGGTGAGAACAAGGATGTCGTTTTCGTACTTCGTGTCGGGAACAACGCCGAGAGGGAAACGCGGTCCCTGGGCGATGAGGGCTTCGACGCGGGAATCGCGGTACAACAAAGGACGCGACTGTCCTGCATTGACATACGTGAATGTTCGGTTCGCGGCGTCGAGCGCTCCCAGCAGGAAAGAGACGAATTTCTGCTTATTGTTCCTGCTGAAGACGGTCATGTTCAGGCGGCTCATGATGGCGGCGGGGTCGGTTTCTTGACGGACCTCGTTGGCAAGAGCCCCGCTGGTGAACACCGCCGTCATGGCGGCGTCCATCCCCTTGCCCGCCACGTCGACCACCGCGATGCCCAGGAGCGATTCCTTCCCTCCCAGTCGCGCGTAGTCGAAGTGGTCTCCTCCCACGGTGTTGGCGGGCCTGCACATGCCCGCGATGTCGAAACCGTCGAGCTTCGGGTTCTCGGAAGGCATGAGACTGAGCTGCATCCGCCTTGCTGTCTCGACCTCGAACCGGAGAATGTCCATCTGGCCGCGTTCCTCGGTTACGATCCAGATGAGGAGATTGATGGCGGCAAGGATCAACAACCCGGCGATAAGGATGGTCAGAAGATGGGTAAAGCCGAGTTCGACAGTCAGCAGTCCCATGCCGATGGCGATCATGAGAAATGCCGTTCGAACCAGCGGCTTACGATCGGCGGGGATGCTGTCGTAGATTTCCCTGCTCCAAGTCAGCGAAAAGAGAAGAGCGTCCCGGACCCCGACTTTTTCCCCGGCTTGCTGGAAACGGTCCCGGTATGCGTGGCGCAATCCTTGCACCTGTTCCCGGGCGTGCCTTGCGATGAAAACGAGCACGGCGACGATGACGATCAGCCCGATGATGGTGCTCCAGTCGCCCTGTTCGATGGCATCGGCCGTTTCCCCGATGAAGTTCAGGACGAAGATGATCATGAAGATCTTCACGAACAGCCGGAGACGCGGGGAGTCATGGAATAGAAGTTTCGATGCCATGGTTTATCCCGTCCTTCGCGCTGCCGGTTCGTGGCAGGGAGGCGATCCGGAAGGTGGTGCAATGATGGTGTCTATGCGAAACGGTTCCATGTGCCGGGGCGCAGGTGTTTTATTAACAGGAATTTAGGGGAACGACATTGACATTCAAAGGCCCCCATCGTAACTTGAGAAACTGCTTTTTTGTAAACGAACCCGGTATGCCATGTCAGAAAACCTCCACCCCCTCGATGATTTAAACGACCAGATGATGCGGCGGCGCCAGGAGCTGGACGAAATCATCGCCAGTGGGATCAACCCGTTTCCTTACAGTTACGACGTGACGGCACAGGCCCGTGAAATCCTGGAGTCTTTCGCCGACGATGCGCCGCAGAGGACCGTCTCGGTGGCGGGAAGAATCATGAGCTTTCGAAGGATGGGCAAGGCGACGTTTGTGCATCTCCAGGATTCCACCGGAAAGATCCAGCTCTACTTTCGCAAGGACGACGTGGAGCAATATGCGCTGTTGAAGCTCCTGGATATCGGAGACATCATCGGGGTGACCGGATTCGTGTTTCGCACGCGCATGGGAGAAGTTTCCATCCATGTCCAGGACTACGACCTTTTGGCGAAATCGTTGCGCCCGTTGCCCGTTGTCAAGGAGAAGGTGGACGAGGAGGGGAACAAGATCGTATTCGATCCTTTCAAGGACAAGGAGTTGCGCTACCGCAAGCGCGCGCTGGACCTCATCGTGAACCCGCAGGTCAAGGAAGTCTTCGTCAAGAGATCGCTGCTGGTACGCACCATGCGGCGTTTTCTCGACGAACGCGGTTACCTCGAGGTCGAAACCCCCATCCTGCAGCCCCAGTACGGAGGCGCGGCCGCGCGTCCTTTCGTCACGCATCACAACGCTCTCGATATCGATCTCTACCTGCGCATCGCGGACGAGTTGTACTTGAAACGCCTGATCGTGGGGGGATTCGAGGGCGTGTACGAGATCGGGAAGGATTTTCGCAACGAGGGCATGGATCGTTCGCACAACCCCGAGTTTACCATGATGGAACTCTACGTGGCGTACCGGGATTACGAGTGGATGATGGAATTGGTCGAAGAAATGCTTCACGCCGTGGCGGTGGAAGTGACGGGGGGAGCGGAAGTGTCGTTCGGCGGAACGACCATTTCCTTTGCGCCGCCGTTCAAGCGAATGACCATGATGGAAGCGATTGAAAACAAGATCGGCGAGAATCTCCGCGGCGCTCCGGAAAAGCGCTTGCAGGAAGTCGCGGCGTCGCTTCATATCGAGCTGGAACCGAGCATGGGCGCGGGCAAGATCATCGATGAAATTTTCTCGGAGGCGGTTCAACGCGACCTCGTGCAGCCGACGTTCATTCTCGATTACCCGCTCGAGATGTCGCCCCTTGCGAAGAAGCATCGCAGCGAGGCGGGGCTGGTGGAGCGGTTCGAGCTCTTCGTACGAGGGCAGGAAATCGCCAACGCGTTCTCGGAGTTGAACGATCCGCTCGACCAGCGGCGACGGTTCGAGGAACAGGCGCGTCTCCGGGCGCGCGGCGACGATGAAGCGATGACGTTCGACGAGGACTTCGTTGAAGCCTTGGAATACGGAATGCCTCCCACCGCGGGC
>JALUUP010000088.1 GCA_027021285.1 Bacteroidota bacterium
CTTGTCCTCGTTCAGTCGAATTCAGAGAGCGGATTGGAATTCCGCGCGAGGTTCAACCTTGCCGCCCTTGTGCGCGACGTGCAGGGAGAACGCGAATGGTCAGATCCTGCCTGGTTGGAAAAATCCATCCATCTCGCCTGCCGTGACCGGATCGAACTCGATGCCTGGCTGCACCGGACAGGACCGTACGCAGGCGACTTCCTGATTCCGGAACACTGGAGGAGGATGGTATTCAACCGAAGCTGCCCATCCGGGACCGCTACGCTTGAAGATGTGCGTTCGGAATTCCGTAGATCCCAGTTGCTTATTTATGATGCGCAAGTGCAGGTCGAGATATCGGGTTCGAGCGGAATTGAAAGAAACGGCGTGGACGAGGCTGTGTTATTGCATAATGTCAGCAAGGATTCTCCCGGTATTATGAGTATAGATTTTTCCGGAAGCAGTCCTTGCAAGCAACCGAAACCCGTAGCCACAGACACTGTATCGATTAAGAAAGAGCGATACGAAAACTGCACGACTTCGGCGCCGGTATTGGAACTGCGGGGATATCCAGCGGTCGAAGAGTTTTTCCGGTCGGTGCCCGGACTGGTGGAATCATGTGTCGTGTCGGATTACCGTGTCCCCCGCGCCTGTCCCGGTTCCTACTACTGGCTGTGGTCCTGGGATATGATGGTGACGGCAATCGAAGGATCGCGATGGGGCAATACAACGATTCAAAAAGACGTCGCGCGGTTTGTGAACGCGCACCGTGATGCGGACGGAGTCATACCCGGAAGGTGGACGCGCGGTCTTTTGCCAATGGATACACCGCATTGCAGTGCGCTTGAATTTTTACTCGCCTCGTTGAGTTTCGAAACATATGTTCAAAGCGGGGAAAGGCAGCTCCTGCTCGATACCTACCCGTATTTTGTTCAGCATCTTGACAATGTTGTTGCCGTTTCGGATGATCATGGATTGTTCACGAGCAGGGGTTTCTATCCCGATATGCCAGAGCGGTTCGGTCGCACGGCGGACTCCGCGGTGGCGATGGAGGTCGGATGTTTTTATGGATTTTGCAAGCTCATGGATCGTATCGCTGAGGTTGTTCATGATGATTCGGTCCGGGAAAAGGCTGCGCTGTCCGCAGCCCTCGTATCCGATTCTTTCTTGCCGACGTTCTGGGATGATGATAAAGCATTCCTCGTTGATTCCATCGATTTGCGAACAAAGATTCGAAACGAGATGTATCCCTTGTTCACTCTGTTGTTTCTCCAGTCGGTGAACGGTTGGCAATTGATAGAACCCAAAGTTGCGGATATTGCCGACTTCATTGTC
This sequence comes from Bacteroidota bacterium, assembly GCA_027021285.1. Lineage (GTDB taxonomy): Bacteria > Bacteroidota > Ignavibacteria > SZUA-365 > JAADGX01 > JAADGX01. Next base: position 1,315 of record JALUUP010000088.1, read on the forward strand.
AAGCGCCATTTCACCGGTCACGGGATTGCCATCGTTCCGAGAACGGACCAGGAATACGGGACGGAACCGGTGATGGATACATGGTATCCTCATTGGGACTTGTACATGCTCAAGGTACTGAGAAGGGGAGGCAGGAGCGACGCTATTATGAAGTGGCTGAACCTCGTCAGCAGGGCTTTGACCCATCTCGGTTATTGCCCGGAGTTCCTATCCCTCAAAGGTTTCGACGAAGGGGCGAACGATCCCTGGCGAAACCACGGCGCGGCTTCAAACCTCAATTGCGCGACCGGTTGGTACCGCGCGATACTGGAGGGGATCGTGGGTATTGAATTTGGACCGGAGTCGTTTACTGTCGTTCCGCTGCCTCTTCTGCCGGTTCGTGTTACGGGATTGCGCTATCGGTCAACGGATTGGGACATTGAGGTCACCGGCGCCGGTGATGGCGCGTGCGTCATCCGGGTCGACGGGGATGAACTGAAAGGGACGCGCACTATCCCGGAGAGGTATTTCGACGGCGGGAGTCATTCGTTGCAGATTCGATACTTGCACGGTTGAACCATTCATTCGGAAAGGGTCGTGTTGTTCAGGGCCGGTCATCATCATACTTGTAAAATTCAATAGAGTGCCATTGAGCTTATGATTCGTAATGAACATGGTATATGGGGTTTTGAAACCCAACATGGTTTCCGTGTCGATCAACTCGTGTCCTCTGTCCGGCTGGAGGACCACATTTTGCATTCGCAGTACTCCGAGTGTTCACTCAAAGTCAAGGGAAACGAGTTACGAATCACCTTTGATAGAATAGAACTCGTGGTGGAGATGAGTGGAGCGGGTGATACACACGTCGTCCTGGATTATACGATTAAAAATGTATCGCCTGCGGACGTGCGTGTCCGTAGTGTCGGTGTCATGGAGTACCAGGGCGACTGGTCAACCGGCGGGCCGCTAAAGGTATCAAAAGAGGCGCTTGTTTTCACGTATCCCGCTGAGCGTTGCTACGGGGGTGAAGGAGCCCACCGCATAGATCGTAATGAATCTTTCACTTCGTACTGGTTTCTCTCCGTTCACGATCCCGTTTCAAGGCTTAACAGCGTCTGGGGTATTTTCAACGAACCGACCGGCCTGGTCAGGTTTCAGGTTGTGCCCATTCAATCGCATACGGAAGGGTATCGTGTATTGCGCTGGAAATGCTCGATCGACTGTCATAGCGGCGGGCGTGGCGTCCGGCTTCCCGCCGGTTCAACCATGCGGTTGGGACAACTGTATATGGGCACCTGGAAGGGAAGTCATTATCGGGGAATGTCGAGGTTTGCGGAAGAGCTGGCACGTTCGATGCGGCGGGCATTGCCGTTCCGAAATGTCTCGGGTTGGTGTTCATGGTACGCGGGTTACAGAGACGAGATCACGGAGGGAGACTGTCTGGTAAACCTTGAAGCCATGAGAGAATATCCCGGCATGGAGTGTTTCCAGGTCGATGATGGCTGGATGAAAAACGCCGGAGGTGTTGCGGGCCTCGTTCATGAACCGGATGTTGCCAAGTTTCCCGGCGGCATGGATGGGTTTGCGAAGAAGCTGCGCCGCCATGACAAAACCCCGGGGATATGGGTTCGTCCGTTTCGGGCAACGACGGGTCAAGCAAATACGCCGATGAGCGCACGACAGCATTGCCATGACCTCTCCAGGCCTGAAACGCGGATATTGCTTCGCGACTTGATGCAGCGGGTGTGTTCTGGCTGGGGCTATGAATACGTGAAGATGGATTTTCTGACGTACGATTTTTTCGCCAAGTGGGGAATGGAGTTGGAGGACGCGGCCACGCATACGTTTCAACCGTATGACGATACACTGACCAATATCCAGATGTATCGACTTGGCCTCGAAGCGCTGCGGGAGGGTGCAGGGGATGATTGTTTTCTCCTGGGGTGCAATTGTCTCGTTGGTCCCGCCCTTGGGATCGTCGATGGATTTCGAATCGGCGATGACATCGACGCGGAGAACTGGGACCGGATGTACACGATGGGAGTCCGAGCCGTGGCTCCCATGCACTTCCTGAACGGGAGGACGTGGTGGAACGATCCGGATTGCATCGTTGTCCACGAACCGATGGATATTCGCCACGTGGTACAGTGGGCCATCCTGGTCGCCGTCAACGGCGGCATGGGGATGGTCAGCAGCAAATTGATGGATATCCCCGACGAGCGCCGGGATGTTCTGCGAAAGATATTGCCGGTGCTGAATCTCGATCTGCGACCATTGGACCTAGACAAGGGCGATGTGCCCGCGATGTGGGGAGGAAAGGTGGAATCCGGAAACATGTCGTTCTACTTGCTTGCGGTATTCAACTGGTCAGAGGAGAACGCTGCCGGAGAGATTGATTCCGAGGAACTGGGACTTGAAACCAATGAACATCATTGCTGGGAATTCTGGGAATCGCGGTACCAGCTTCTCGGAGGATATCCTTGGCGG
>JALUUP010000089.1 GCA_027021285.1 Bacteroidota bacterium
AACATTGAAGAATACCCACTCGTATCGACGTCTCGCAAATCAATGGAAATCACCTTTTTCGGTTTCAATCCGCCTCTGGTCCTTGCATTGCCCACTTTACGAAACCAGGTTCGTCCGTCGATATCCGTGAATTCGAACCATCCGTCGCCCTGGTAAACATAGCTTACCGTCGATGGAGAGCGTCGCACTTGATCCTTGACCCATTGGATAGCGAACTGTTCCTCGTCCAGCACGGAAAGCGAAACCGCCGCCAGGAGAAAAGCCAGTATTTTCAGTGTCCGCATGTCGTCAGCTCCGTGTGGGAAAAACTACTGCGGCAGAATAACCAATTAACGACAGATATTCAAGATGAAAGTGCGCTTTTCATCCTATGAGACTTTCCCTGCGTGCGGGGCTTTCCTTATCGCAGAAAAATGAATTTGCGCACCGCCGTTCGGCCCCCGTGCACGAGGCGCACGAAGTAGATGCCTTCCGCCGCCGGCGCTGGAAGCGCTCCCGTGTATTCACCTGAAGGCATCCAGGCATCGAGAATATCTTTGACTTTTCTTCCAAGCACATCGAACAGCGCGATCTTAACGTGCCCGTCCATTGGAACGGTGTACGTGAGTACCGCATCGGTCCGGGACGGGTTGGGTGCGACGTTGAGCTCGGGAACGGTGGCAGACCTCACCCCGTCAGGGAGGCGGCAGGACGGGTTGATGAACACGCAGCCACCGGTGATTTCCGCGTCCGGTATGGACAAGCGATTCGTCATCGACGGGTTCAGCACGACATCGCTGAAGTCCAGGCAGGCGCGCCCCGTGTCCGTGCCAAGAATATCAAATACGAAATCCGCTATTCGTCCCGTGTCCTGGAGAGGGTTCAGGCCGGAAACCAGGCTGAAGGAATGGCCCCCCGTTACCGGGTTGATGGCGGCGTTCCATCCCGCGATGGCAGGCACGATGCCCACGAGCGAGACGAGAGACCGGTCATACCGCATTTCCGCCGCCAGGCCCATGATCGAATCCGCAGCCGGATTGTCCAGGACACGGAGCGCGACACGGACACGGTTCCCGGGTCTTCCCATGACAACGAGATCGGTAAAGAAGCGCACGAGGTTCTTGTATCCTTCGCCCTGGAGGGGAAGGTCTTCGATCGCCAGCAGGGGGCAGGAGATGTGGAAACGCAGAAACGCGGTGTGATCGCCCTTGTGCGTAGGCGTGAAACGCATCACGATGGAAAGGCTGTCCCCGGAAGGAATAATCGCCGGGCCGGCGGGTGAGACGACGGTGAACGCAGCCGCGTCAGGCCCCACGATGGAGAGGCTGTCGATGCTCAGGTCGCTGTTGCCGGAATTGATATAGGTCGCGCTGGACAGGCTGTTTCGCGAAAGCAGTGTGCGTGGGAAAGCAGGAATGGCCGCGATGGAAACGACCGGCGAACGCGCCAGCAGTTGCATACGCACGTCGATGTAGTCGCTGTCGCTCGTGGTAAGCCGCAGGCGGGCGGCGGCCGGTCCCCCGCGGGCGATGGTGAATGCGATCGGGAAGGCGATGGAATCGAGGGGAAGCAGCGTCAACGGCAGAGGGGGGAATGCGGCGGTGAACGCAACGATCCCGTCGGACACGGAATCCGACACCGAGGAGACGGACAGCACGCGCCCGGTATTGTTCCGGATCACGAGGGTCGTGTCGATACGGATGCTGTCACAGAGTTGTCGCTCTCCAAGGTTCACCGTTGTCCTGGATGGAGCGTAGACGCGCACGGCATCGATCCGGTGCGGATTGTACGAGGCTCCGGTGGCGCTGGTAAAGCCGAAATACCCGCGTTCATCGGTTGGAAAGGGGATGGTGTATTCGAATCGATTCCGCCCGTCCAGGATCACCTCGAATTTCCCCCGCACGTTGGAGATTTCCACCTGGTGCCAGTTGTTGTCTTTCAGCGCGTTTCGCGCCAGGACAACGCTGTGCAGGTGGTTGTCCGCCGCGTTCCTGATCAGGGCAATGTGCTCCTCGCCGGGGTCGTTCCTTTCCGGGTTGAAATACGTGTCGAACTCGATACCGACTCCATCCGCGCCAAGGAAGTTGAGCTGTCCCCCTGAGCTCGGTGGCCACACCGGTTGCCGTGTGATCGTGAAGACGATGCCGTCGGCGCCCATGTTGGGGTCGCGGCGGGAACCGACATGAATAAAGAAGTCGGCTTTGAAGAACGCAGTTTCACTGTTGCGAAGGAGCAGGAGCTTCCCCGACTGCCCGGGTTGATCGGGGGTGAGCAGGAAGTTCAGGGCTGAAGCGTCCCAACTGCTGTTGGAGCCGATTTCGTATCCGCCGGCATTGAACGAACTGAAGCTTTCCAGCCAGACCGGCGCATACCAGTCCACGCGGATCTGGCCTGCCAGCGGGAGCGGCAGCAGGAGCCACGCCAGCGCTATGATTTCACGAGAAAATCGCATCGATGACCTGCCGTGTTTTTTCCAGGGTGTGAAAGAGGAAATCGGGTTCACAGGCTTGCAATTCCTCGAACGAGTACTGCCCGGTGGCAACGGCGATGGTTTTGCAGCCGACGTGTTTGCCGCAGCGGATGTCGTTCGGCGTGTCGCCGATAATGGTCAGCATGGAGGCGGTAAACGGAATCCCCGTGTGTTGCAGCGCCCGTTCGAGAGCAATTTCGGGAAGATGGTTTCGATCCCTCGCGTCCGAGCCGAAGGCCCCGAAGCGAAAGAAATGATCGATATCGACCAGGCGGAGCTTGATCCAAGCGACCGGTTCCAGGTTCCCGGTCAGGAGCCCCAGGTGAACATTGTCGATTCCTGAAAGGTGCCGGAGAATGGCGGGGATGCCCGGAAGCAAAGTGACCCTGTCGCGCGTGAGCCTGGTTTCGAACAGCGTCTTGATGCCTTCATACACTTTGTCCGCTGACGCGGCAATGGCTTCTTCGGTCAAACCGCTTGCAAGCATGACTTCGTACAATATCTGGCGGTCGGTTTTACCGGCCATGTCGTGGTTGCGGGCGGAGGTTGGAACGCCGTACACGTCTTCGAGGATTTCCGCGAAGGCCTCTCTCCCGATGCCGTCGGTGTTCAACAGCGTTCCGTCGATGTCGAAGACGACAAGCCGAGGACCCGCAACCATGCTATGATTGTTTTGCGCCATACCAAAAATATACGAAATGAGACGCCGAAAAAACGGGGTAGCGGGCGGAGTTCTGCGCTTCACGGGGAGACCATGCCGGTAGCTTTCCCTCGGTGGCGCTTGTTCATTGTTTCCCTCGGTGTCGTTTCGTAGTTTGAGTTGTTACACCGGGTCGTTTAACGCCCTGTTTTCAGTTCACGCATAAAGGACCCTGAACCGTGTTGACGATTGTCATTGTTGCCGTTATCGCCTACCTCGCGGGTTCGTTTCCAACGGCATACCTGATTGTGAAATATCGCCATCATCGCGATATCCGCAGGGAAGGAACGGGCAACGTTGGCGCCAGGAACAGCCTTGACGTTACCGGCTCCCGCGCGACATTCCTGGTTGTTCTGCTCGTGGATCTTCTCAAGGGCGCTGTCAGCGTGGCCGGAGTTTACTACCTGCTCGGCGATTCCTTCTGGCCCGGCGCCGCTGCCGTCGTCGGCGTCGTTGCAGGCCACAATTATTCGCCGTGGATCGGGTTCAAGGGGGGGCGCGGGCTGGCCCCGGCGGCGGGAGCCATGCTGGTGTTCAACCCTGTCGTTGTTGCGTATTGGGTTGTCCTGTGGCTCATCGCCCGGTGGCGACTGAAGAACGTGCACTGGGGCAACATCTGGGCGACGCT
>JALUUP010000090.1 GCA_027021285.1 Bacteroidota bacterium
GGAGCTGGTCAAGATCGATCCCAAGTCCATCGGCGTCGGTCAGTATCAACACGACGTGGACCAGAAGCTGCTGAAACGGAAATTGGACGAAGTCGTTGAAAGCTGCGTGAACTTCGTCGGGGTGGATCTCAACCTGGCGTCGAAACAGCTTCTTTCGTACGTGTCGGGTTTGAACAAGACGGCGGCGGGAAATATCGTGATGTACCGCGACCAGCACGGGAGTTTCCGGAACCGGGAAGAAGTGATGAAGGTGCCGCGCTTTGGTGAGAAAATGTTCGAACTGTCCGCGGGTTTCCTGCGCATTCGCAACGGCGACAATCCCCTCGACAACACTGCGGTTCATCCCGAGAGTTACGGTGTCGTGCGGAAGATGGCAGATGATCTCGGTCTTGCCGTGGAGGAGCTCACCCGGCATCCCGACCGCGTGCGGGAGATCGACCTCACGAAATACTGCACGGAAACGGTCGGATTGCCCACGCTCAGGGATATCGTCGAGGAGCTCCGGAAACCGGGCCGGGACCCCAGGGAAGAATTCGCCTACGCCAGTTTTCGCGAAGGGATCGAAACGATCGAAGACCTCAAGGAAGGCATGCGGCTGGAGGGTGTCGTCACCAACGTGACGCGGTTCGGGGCCTTCGTGGATATCGGTGTTCACCACGACGGCCTGGTGCATGTCTCGCAACTCGCCGATCGTTACGTCCGCGATCCCCACCGCGTGGTCCACGTGGGACAGATCGTCAAGGTCACCGTATTGAAGGTGGACCTGGATCGAAAACGGATCGGACTTTCCATGAAATCGGACCTGCCCGCCGACGCGTGATCGCCGGAGATGGTGTGGCATTATCCTTCCATAGTCCATAAATCAGAGACTGATGCGATATATGCTTGACACTTCCTGCACCGGAATTTATATTGAAAAGTGAACCAGTTCCGTTCAATCTGACATGATGTACAAAAAGAGCATACTTGTCTTGTTTCTTTTCGCAGCGTTTGCTTGCCAGCCGACGTGGTCGCAGGATTCAGGCAAACGAATTGTGTTTGATGAACATTACCGCGGGAAGAAGCAGAAAAAACTGCTGAAAGACGAAGATCTTGTTCCGAAAAAGCATGCGTGGGGATTCGATATGATGGTATCCACGGATGGATTCGGCTTCGGCGGGTGGTTCTACCGCAATTTTGATGATGTCATTTCCGCGTTCGTCCAGACCAACATGGCGGAATCAAAGGACTCGCGCGAATTCGAAACATACGATCTTTACGGGAACTCGTACTCGATAAACAAAATCAACCGGATATTCCGGATACCGATATTCGTGGGGTTGCAATACCGCTTGTTCAAGGATGAGATCCAGGATAATTTTCGTCCTTTTGTGAATGGAGGAGCGGGGCCCGTATTCATTTATACAACTCCGGCCAGGGAGGAATTCTTCTCGGCGTTCGGAGACGGTCGTCCCTACTGGTCGTACGGCGGGTTCCTGGGATTCGGCGCACAGTTCGGGTTCGACCGGTCAACGGTGCTGGGAGTCAATTTCCGGTATTACTTCATTCCATTGCCGGAAGGTATCGACAGCGTGTACTTGATCAAGCCGGATGGCACCGCGGAACCCCGGTACGCCCAGAACGCGAGTGGGTTTTTTATCACGCTTACCTTCGGGGCGGCGTACTGATGCAATCGCGTCGAACACGAGCGATGGTGATCCGGACTTCCTGCGGTCAGATTTATCCGGAAAAAAATGCCAAAGGGCTTGCATGATACGAAGAGTTCTTACCATATTGGGGTACCGGGTCTTGCTGCACAACAAAATGAAATTTGAATCTACGCTGAACAAGTGGTACGGATTAAAGACAGATGCTAATGATTCCTTGGGTGTTTCATGAAACACCGTGACGGGCGAAACGAAGGCTATCTTGGGGGCCAAAAATATTTTCCGTACCAGGATTTGTAAAGAACGTGCGAAACAATTACCTTTATAACATATCAGTGAAGAATTTACTTAGTAAAAATTACCCCTCTACCATATACTACCCCACCTGCGTTGACACAGGAGGTCAAAAATATGTGCATTCCCCTGGAATGCATCCCTTCGTGTACAAACCCATCACCTTCACGGGTGCGTGGGGCCCCTTTTAACCTACCGATAGAGTTTACCTCTGGCCGCCACAGGCTGACCTTCCCCTGTGGCGGTTTCTTTTTATATCCGCGGGAAGTTGTTCAATCGGCAAACGCGCAGTATTTTTTTGATTCGGAGCCTGTTACACGAGCAAAGGAACCATGCATTATCCATTCGCTGACGTAGAACCTCGCTGGCAACGGTACTGGGAAGAACACAAGACCTTCCGTACCGTCGAAGACCAGGAGAAACCCAAGTATTACATCCTCGACATGTTCCCGTATCCATCCGGAGCGGGGTTGCACGTGGGGCATCCCGAGGGATACACCGCCACGGATATCCTTGCTCGGTACAAACGCATGCGGGGGTTCAACGTTCTTCATCCGATGGGCTGGGATGCCTTTGGATTACCTGCCGAAAAACACGCGGTGCGGACGGGCAAGCATCCCGCCATAACGACCCGGGAGAACATCGAGAATTTCCGGCGCCAGATCAAGGCGATCGGCCTGTCGTACGACTGGGACCGTGAGATTAACACTACCGATCCAGAATATTATAAATGGACCCAGTGGATATTCATCCAGCTTTACAAGCGCGGTCTTGCCTATCTGGCGGAAGTTCCCGTGAATTGGTGCGTGGAACTCCAGACCGTTCTTGCAAACGAAGAAGTGCCCGAGCAACTCGAGCAGGGCTATACCGTTGTGCGCCGTCCCATGCGGCAATGGATGCTGAGAATCACTGCCTATGCGGAGCGGCTGCTCAACGACCTCGATCTTCTGGATTGGCCGGAAAGCGTGAAGGAGATGCAGCGAAATTGGATCGGTCGCTCCGAAGGAGCCGAAGTTGTTTTCCCGGTGGAAGGCGCAGGCGATTCCATCACGGTTTTCACCACACGTCCGGATACCTTGTGGGGGGCAACATACATGGTGCTTTCGCCCGAACACGAGCTGGTGGAAAAAATCACTACACCCGAGCACGCTGACGAAGTAGCGAAGTACCGTGAAACTGCTGCTAAAAAGAGCGACCTGGAACGGACAGACCTTGCCAAGGAAAAGACCGGCGTCTTCACCGGGGGCTACGCCATCAACCCTGTGAACAAAGAACGGATCCCCATCTGGATCGCCGACTACGTCCTGATGAGCTATGGCACGGGAGCGATCATGGCGGTGCCCGGGCATGACCAGCGCGACTGGGACTTCGCCCGCGCGTTTGATCTGCCCATCGTGGAGGTGGTCAGCGGGGGGGACATTAGCGAGGGAGCGTATGAAGGCGAAGGCATGTCCGTGAACTCCGGCTTCATCACCGGCCTGCCAACACCAGAGGCCAAGGAACGGATCATCGCCTGGCTGGAAGAACAGGGACTGGGTAAACGGTCGGTCCAGTACAAGCTGCGGGACTGGCTTTTTTCCCGCCAGAGATTCTGGGGCGAACCCTTTCCGGTGATCCATCTTGAAGATGGAACGCATAAAGTGCTGCCCGAGGATCATCTGCCCGTGGTTCTCCCCGATGTCGAGTCGTACAAGCCCACGGGAACGGGCGAATCACCTCTTGCCGCAATCGAGGACTGGGTCAACACGGTCGATCCCGAAACGGGAAAGCCCGCCCGTCGTGAGACGAACACCATGCCCCA
>JALUUP010000091.1 GCA_027021285.1 Bacteroidota bacterium
GAACGCCCGCGTGCCGTCGCTTCTGACAACGGGTAAAACAGGCAAATCCAGGTCACCGTCAAAATTGCAGGTAGGCATCCGGTTTTTCATGACCGAAGTCCGGGGTCTGACCGATTGCGACCAGGACAACCGTTCTCGAGTCAGGTGCCATCACAGGCCGTGAACTTCGAATATGGGTGCTCGACTTATTGGAAAGTGCCATGTAACCGGTATCTTAACTACATAATGAATGTTCTACACCGAAGAATATCGAATATGATTACTAGAGACGGCAGTACACCACGATCATTGTCTTCCATAACGTTCCCGGCCGCGAGTATCTTGCTTGTTTTGCTCTTGCAAGCCTGCACGACGCCACCGCCGACCACCACAAAGACCACGCTTCCACCCATCTCCCCGGACGGTAAGATCCATCTCGTCCTCGGCGTTCCCGTCGATGCCGACTCCACGGACGATTACCTCATCGTGCGGCCACAGTACGCCCTGTCGTATAACAGGTACCGGAACGTGGCGAACTGGGTCGCCTGGAATCTCACGCGGGATTGGTTCGGGAATTCCGGGCGCTACAGCGGGATGTACCTCACTGATTCCACGCTCCCGTCGGAATTCTACTGGGTCACGCATTTCGATTATTCCTACTCGGGCTACCAGCGGGGCCACATCGTGCGCTCCAAGGAACGGACACGGACGGTCGAGGACAACAAGAGCACCTTTCTGCTGACCAACATCTACCCCCAGAAGTCCGATCTCAACGAGGGGGTCTGGTTCGATTTCGAGCTCTGGTGCGAAACCCAGACCATGGGCCGGAACAAAGAACTGTTTATTGTCGCGGGCGGGGTGTTCAGCGACAGCAGCGTTACTATCGGGAACGGCGTAACTGTTCCTGATTCCTGTTTCAAGATCGTGGTGGTACTCGAACGAGGGCAGGGACTTGCCGATGTGACGGAGAACACGCAGGTTGTTTCAGTGATGATGCCCAACCGCGACGGCGCCAGTCGCTATTCATGGGAAACGTACAAGCGGACGGTAGATCAGATCGAAGCCTCCACGGGCTACGATTTTCTTCCCCTGGTGCCCGACAGCATCGAGGCGGTCATCGAAGCGAAGTAAGGGAAAGGCCCGTTGCTTTCACGCCTTTTACTTAAAGACACGACTTCTGTATGAGGGGCGCGTCTTTGTAGGAGTGGGAAAATCAATACGAGTGGTGATCGAATCCGTGTCCTCCCATGAGGGCCCATGCAGCGATCCCGGCCATGATCAACCCGCACGTGGTCCAGAACCAGGTCATTGGTGACGACCACAGTGATTCTGTTTGGCTGTTTTTGCGCTGTGATTGTGACCTCTGAAATTCAAGACACTCTCTGTCCTTCATCAGGAGGTAATCATATTCACGATCACTGAGTTTATCCAGGGGTTGAGATTTTAGCGAGAGATACAATGAATCTTTGCAGGGTGAATACTCATCGGTCACGACAATTTGCGTTGGGGTGCACCCACTCAAGAGAATGACACCCAGGATGAACCCTAAAGCTTTCATACGTTCTCCTATATGTTTCGTGAGATCGATCCTTCATCTTGTTCCAGGGCGGAAGCGGAAGACGTTTGTTGTGTCTCCGGAGCGGGTCAAGTGCGACACCGCCCGTTCGTTTTTTATTTCTGCCTGGAGGGCTGATTCCGCGCACAGATGCTGGCAGCCGTGCACGTGAAGGAATGGCGAATATAAACCGGGAGATACTCATTGTCAAGGCCTAAATGACACCCGCAACGCGGTTCCGCGAAAATATTACCCGGATGGATGGGTCCCTTCCGGGTTCTGCCCACAATTACTGAGAAATAGTATCGATTTTGTTCGCGAGAGAACGTTTTTGGTTTGAATGCTGTTTTTCGATATGTTGTCATAACAGAGAAAGGATACGTTCATGCAACCCCACGGCCATCTCCAAATTCGTGAAAAGTCGGACCCGGCGAAACTGGTCATCGTGTACGTCGTTGTCGGGGCGTTGTGGATTCTCTTTTCCGACCAGCTACTGGCGTTGTTTGCGAATGATATCTCGCGTATCACGTGGCTGCAAACGGCCAAGGGTCTGGCGTTTATCGTCGTCACCAGCCTGCTGTTATACAGCCTTCTTCGCAAGTACCTCGGCAATCTGAAACGCCTCGCGACCCGGGAGAACCTGCGCGAGAACTGGTCGCAAATGGTGATCGAATCGTTGCCCGTCGTGATCTGGGCATTCGACCGCAACGGTGTTATTACACTTTTGGAGGGGAAGGGGTTGGAGGTCCTGAGTGTCAAACCGGGGGAAGTCATGGGCCGAACCATAGCCGAGGTTTTCCGGGATTTCCCGCAGGTCATCGAGGACAGCCAGAGAGCCCTGTCCGGTGAGGAGTTTTCCACGACGGTGAAACTGAACGATGTAACGTTCGAATCCCATTACGGTCCTCTCGTGGATGATCGCGGGAAAATCGTCGGTTGCCTGGGTCTGGCGGTCGATATCTCGAAACGCGAGCGATACGTCGAACAATTGAAAGAGACCAAGGCGGAAGCGGAGCGGGCAAACCGCCTCAAGTCCGAGTTCTTGATCAGTCTCAGCCATGAGCTTCGTACTCCTGTCAACATCATCATGGGTTTCGTCTCTGTGCTTGAAGAGTTTTACGGGCGTAAAGTTGATCCGGAACACAGGGAATTCTTCTCCAGCATCGAAGAAGCCTCGCTGCGTCTCCTTGATACGGTGGAAAAAGTCGTGGACGCGTCGCGCTTGCAGACGAATGATTTCGATGTCAAGCCGGTTTCGGTGAATGTCGTGGAGCGCCTGGAGGAATGTGCCGATCGTTTTAAAGATGTCGCCTTGAAGAAAAACATTGACTTCGAGCTCGATATTCCGGAGGAGGATGTTTACGTCAAAGCCGATGCCTACGCACTCGATCGCGCAATATCGCACCTGATCGATAACGCCGTGAAATTCACGGAGAAAGGACGGGTGAAAATAACCTTATCATGTCGCGACAAGCATTGGGTTGAGATAAACATTCACGATACGGGAGTCGGTATCAGCAAAGAATACCTGCCTCATATCTTCGAGAGCTTTTCACAGGAAGAAGGCGGGTACTCCCGGAGGTTCGAAGGGGTCGGTTTAGGGCTAGCATTATCCAAGAACTTTATCGATATTTGTCATGGAAGGCTGAAGGTCGATAGCCGAAAAGGGCGGGGATCGGTTTTTACCATTTCCCTTCCGTATTATGAGAAATCACGCCACCGGTTTACAGACTTGGGCGTTTTTGTATAGATGATTTTAATATTTCGCAATTTATCATAGGAAAGAGATGGAATATCCCAAAGTCCTGTTAGTTGAAGATGACTTGTTGAGTCAACAGTACGTCAGATCCGTCCTGGGGAAGAGGTACCAGGTGTTATCCGCCATTGGAGCCGAAGAGGCGCGCGAAATACTCCGCGATCACGCGGTTCAGATCATTCTCATGGATTTAACCTTGAAGGGGAGTGAAGACGGTATTCAACTGACCCGACATATTCGGAACACACCGGGGATTTCCAGGCTCCCGATAATCGCCGTAACTGCCCACGTGTTTTCAAAGGATCGTCGCAACGCGCTCGACGCGGGGTGCAACGATTTTCTGCCCAAACCTGTCAGCCCTCAAAACCTGCTCTATACCGTGGAGAAATGGCTGTACGTATTCAGCCTCAACTAATTCCACCACGTTCCCCCGTTAA